>JAUUZX010000284.1 GCA_030592025.1 bacterium
CGAGCTACGGCTTCCTGGGATTGTCGCACCTGATCGGGATGCTCATCCTCATCCTCTACCTGGCCAAGGCGCCGGGACGGCAGAACGTCAAGGAGGCCATCGCGCGCCTGGACGACATCAACTACCACGTCATGGTGGCGGGGTTGGGTCTGCTGACCATCGGCACCCTGCTGGGCGGCGTGTGGGCCAACGAGTCCTGGGGCCGCTACTGGGGTTGGGACGCCAAGGAGACCTGGTCGCTGGTGACGATCCTCGTCTACGCGACGGTGCTGCACTTCCGCTTCATCCCGCGCATGAAGATCGCCTGGCTCACCGCCTCCATGGCCACGCTGGCCATCAGTTCGGTGGTCATGACCTACTTCGGCGTGAACTACTTCCTGGCCGGCCTGCACAGCTACGCCTCGGGTGACGCCGCCAAGGTGCCCACCTGGGCCTACATGTTCACCCTGGGGGTGATGGCGCTCATCGCCGTCAGCGGCATCGTGCGCGCCAACCGCAAGTGGGAGAAGGAAGGCTGAGAGGCTCCTCGCCTCGGCACCGGATCCATGGACGGGACCGTTCCTTCGGGGGCGGTCCCGCCTGACGTCAGCCCAATTCCGTCGCGGTTTTCCTCAGCACATCCCAGGCCGCCACGACATGGCGGCGCTCGGTGCGGGTCTGACCCACGGCCAGGCGCAGGGTCGTCACATCATCGAGATCCGTGAGGGTGAGGTAGGTTGTGCCCTCGGCGTTCACGCCGTCCAGCAGCGCCTTGTTGAGGCGGTTGCAGGTCGCATCGTCGGCGCCGGACGGGCGGTACCGGAAGCACACGGTGTTCACGGGCACCGGCGCCAGGCGCTCCCAACCGGCGGTCTCGTCGATCCAGCCGGCGAACTCCCGGGCGAGGGCCAGGTGGGCCGCCACCATCTCCCGCAGGCGTCGCGCGCCAAAATTTCGCAGGACGAACCACAGCTTGAGCGCGCGGAAACGCCGCCCCAGGGGCACGCCCCAATCCCGGAAATTCCTCACGTGGGGGTCCTGGTCCGTCTTCAGGTAGGCCGGGTCGATGGCCAGGGTGCGCTCGAGGAAGGCCGGGTCCTTCACGTACCAGGCCGAGCAGTCGAAGTTCGTGAACAGCCACTTGTGGGGGTTGAAGACGAGGCTGTCGGCGTGGGCGACGCCGTCGAAGATCCAGCGCATTTCGGGCAGGATGGCCGCCGTGCCCGCCAGGGCCGCGTCCACGTGGAGCCAGGCGCCGTGGGCCGCGCAGAGGGGGGCGATGTCGACCAGGGGGTCGACGGCTGTGGTGCTGGTGGTGCCCACGGTGGCCACGACGCAGCACGGGACGAGGCCGGCGGCGCGGTCGGCGTCCATGCGTCGCGCGAGGTCGGCGGGGTCGAGGCGCCGTTCGGCGTCGAGGTCGACGAGCACGACGTTCTCGTCGCCGAAGCCCGCCACCCGGGCGCCCTTGATCACCGACGAATGGGCGTCACGCGAGGTGTAGATACGCAGGCCCGCGGCTGCCGACGGGCCCCGTGCGTTGACGCCGAACCCGGTGGCGCGCTCGCGAGCGCAGATCAGGGCCGTCAGGGTCGCGGTGGAGGCCGTGTCCTGGATGCAGCCGTGGAACCCTTCCGGCAGGCCCACGAGATCCGCCAACCAGGTCATGACCTTCTGCTCGAGTTCGGTGGCCGCCGGGCTCGTCTGCCACAGCATGGCGTTCACGCCGAGTCCCGCCGACAGCAGCTCGCCAAGGATGGACGGGTAGCTATTGTTGGCGGGGAAGAAGGCGAAGAAGCGCGGGTGGTTCCAGTGGGTGACGCCCGGCATGATGTCCCGCCGGAAGTCCTCCAGGATCCGGGTCATGGGCTCGCCTTCCTCGGGCGCGACGTCGGGCAGGGTCGCCGCGATGTCGCCCGGCTTGCAGCGGGACATGACCGGCAGGGTCTCGTTGGTCTCGAGATAGTCGGCGATCCAGTCGATCACATCGTGGCCTTGGCGGCGGAATTCGGCGGCGTCCATGGGGTCTCCGGGGTTGGGAGGTGTGTCGTCGGTGAAGACCCCATGATACACGAAAACCGGGCCGGATCACGCCGGCCCGGTGGCATTGGTATCCATGGACCGGATCAGTCCGCCGGCGGCACCGTCTCCTTGGCGGGGGCGGGGCCACCGATCACGAAGTCGTCACCCATCTCATCCTCGGCGTCCTCGGCCGTGACCGGACCCGGTGCGGGGTGCTGGTTGGGTGTGTTGAGCATGAAAATGTTCGGGTCCTTGCCCTCGGCCGCTTCCGGCTCGGGCTCGGCCGCCGGAGCGGAGGTCGGTGCCGGATCGGGGGCTGGAGCCGGAGCCGGCGGTTCCGGTGTCGGGGTTTCGGGCACGGCGTCGAGTTCGGCCAGGGCCGCGTCGAGGTCCTCGTCATCGACGGTCATGACCGCGTCGCCCGGCGAGAGGGACGTCTCCCCGCCGTCAGCGGGTTCCGGATCTGCCGGAGGCGTGGTTTCGGTGGCTGCCGGTGCGGGCTCCGCGGCGGTGGCCTTGCTCAGCACGAAGACCGCGGGTTCCTTCGCGGGCTCGGGCGCCGGGGCCTCGCCGTCGGGGTTCAGGTCGAAGGTGACCGGCGCCTCGGCGGGGGGCGCCTCTTCGGCCAGCGGTTGTTCGTCGTCGGCGGGCTCGGGTTCGTCGACACTCAGGGCCGCGGTGGCCTCGGCGATGGCCGCGGCCGTCTCGTCCCCCAGATCGTGACCTTCATCGGCAACCGCCGTCTCGGCGGGGGCGGCGGCTTCAGCCGGGGGTGCGGCGGGCATGGGAACTGCGAGCACGGCCAGGGAGGGCGCGGGCACGATGTCCGGGGTCGGCGGGTCGAGCATGATGGCGCCCAGACCCTGGCTCACCCGGTTGATGGCGCTGACGTGCTGGATGATCTCCCCGATGGCCTCTTCGTACTCGCGGGTCGTGGCCATCATGCTGGAGACCGTGTCCTCGACGACGACGGTCGTGGCGGCGGTACGTCCGGCGAGGCTGCGCACCTCCGCGGCCACCACGCGCGTGAATCCCTTGCCCGAGCGTTCGCTGTGGGCGGTTTCGGCGTCGATCTGGGCGGCGATCCGGCCGGTGCGGCTTGCCAATTCGGACACGTTCGCCACGACGGCGCTCATCTCCTGCACGCTCTTGGTCAGGGCCTCGGCCACCTCGCTGGTGTAGGATGCGGCGGAGTGGGCGCCACGCACGAGGCGCTCACCGTCGGCGGTGTCCTTGGCCATCTCGCGCAGGCTGAACAGCATGCCGTGCAACGCATGGCCGACCGAGTCGATGGCCACGCGCATCTTGTCGGAGTTGGTGCCGACGATGTTCATGTCGACGGCCAGGCGATCCACGGCCAGGGAGACATCCTCCAGGTCGACCGGCGACGTGTAGGGTTCGATCCTGGCGGCGGCGATCGGTGGGGCCACGTGGACCGGCGGGGCCGGAGCGGCGGGCGGGACCGGTGCGGCCGGCAGGGCCGGAGCGGCGGGTTCCGGCGTTGCTGTTGGAACGGCCGCTGCCGGTGCGGTTGTGACGATCGCCGTGCCGGCGAACCGCCGCAGCACGAGCAGACCCACCAGCAGGATGACCAGGCCCACGGCCAGGCCCCGCGCCCAGGCGGTGACACTCGCGTTGCCGGAGAGTGAGTCCTCCAGGGCGGCGGTCACGGCGTCCAGTTGCTGGGCGAGTTCGAGGTGACCATCCTCGAGGCCGCGCAGGGCCTCCTGGCCCGCGGCGCTGTAGGCGCTGAACGAACCCGCGGCCATGTCGGCCAGGGGTACGCCGATCCGGCGCCAGGTGCGGGCGGCGGCCACGAGAGCCTCGCGCGTGGTCTTGTCACCGGCGGGATCGACAGCCAGCGTCGTGCCGTCATTGCGCGCCACGGTGCCACCATTGAGCAGGGCACTCAGGTTGCGGTCGAAAACGAGGATGCTGATGCCGAGGCGCTCGCGCGC
>JAUUZX010000203.1 GCA_030592025.1 bacterium
AGGACGCCGGCCATGCCCATGATCTTGTTGCGCTTGAAGCGCAGCTTCTTGAACAGGCGGTAGACGATGGCGTCGAGGGGGTTGGCGATGGAGATCACGAAGGCGTTGGGCGCGTACTTCTTGATGCCCGCAGCGACCATGTCGGTGATCTTCAGGTTGATGTCCAGCAGCTCTTCCCGGGAGGGGAAGGTGCCGTCGGCGCGCATGGCGCGCGGCACGCCCGCCGTGTTGATCACGAAGTCGGCGTCCTTGATCACCTCGTAGGTCTTGCTGCCCACGATGTTCACATCCCTGCCGATGACCGGGGTGGCCTCCGCGATATCCAGACACTTGCCCTTGGCGAACTCGGGGCCCTTGACGTCGACGAGACCGACGTTCCTGGCCAACCTGCGGGTCACGATCTCGTGGACGAGGACGCCGCCGATGTTGCCGCCGCCGATGATGCCGATCTTGTTGATCATGGGAATCGACTCCTTGCTGGGTGGTTGCCGATGGCCGCCTTCCGGCGGCGAACACTTTACCGACGCAGACTAGCACCGTGGCGGCCCCGTTGGCAACGTCTTACCATGGGCAAACACCCACCCCGGAGGGAGTATTTTTGAACAACTGGGACGAACGCTACGATCACGAACGATTCTTCTACGGGCGCACACCCAACTACTTCGTCGCGGATCAGGTGCCGCTGCTGGAGCCGGGTCGCGGTCTGTACCTGGCCGAGGGCGAGGGGCGCAACGCGGTATTCGCGGCGGGTCTGGGGCACCGGGTCACGGCCGTGGACACGAGCGCCGTGGGGCGCCGCAAGGCTCTCGAACTGGCGGCTGACCGGGGTGTCCAGGTCACCTACCGCGTGGCCGATGTCATGACCGACAACTGGTCCGGGGAGACCTGGGATCACATCGTGCTGTGCTTCGCCCATCTGCATCCGGAGCACGCGCCGGAACTCCATCGCCGGGTTGGGGCGAGCCTGGCGCCGGGGGGCACGGTCATCCTCGTTTCTTTCAGCAAGGCGCAGTTCGGCCGCAAGACGGGGGGACCGCCTGGCCTGGCCTGGCTCCACGACGTCGATGAATTGACGGAGGGCTTCCCGGGTGTCGACTTCGACTACGCCCGGGAGCGCGAGGTCGACCTGCAGGAGGCCGTCGGCCACCAGGGACCGGCCATGGTCATCGAGATGGTGGGGATGAAGGACTAGCCCATCATTCCCCGCACCGCGATCCGCGACCAGTCCTCGAAGCTCCCACCTTCCGGCCCGTTCCCGTCACCCATCATGCCGGCCAGTTCGGCGACCGGGACCCAGCGTGCCTGGTGGGGTTCGGCCTGACCACTGACGAGCTCCATCAGTTCCCCGTCGGTCCCCGGCATGCCGTCCAGATCCACGCTGAACACGACGCCGAAGTGCACGCTCGACACGTCCTCGCTGTCGGAGTTGATGAAACCCACCATGGCGAAGGCTTCGCGGCCGGGGGCGAGGCCCGTCTCCTCCTCCATTTCCCTGAGGGCCGTGGCCATGACGAGGCCGTCGGCGTGGACGGTCGCGTCGGCGCGGTCGATGGGCTCGATGTGGCCGCCGAAACCCACGGACCAGAGGCCGCCCAGCCTGGCCTCGGTGTGCTTGGTGCGGCGCTGGTAGCAGAGGATGCGCGCGTCGTCTCCGTCACCCCGGCGCAGGACCAGGTAGGGGATGATCTGCTTGAAGTGGGAGTTGATCTCCATGTGGTCGCGTTCGGCGAAGAAGAGCCGGTCGCCGAGGGTGTCGAGATCGATGGCGCCGGGGGCCAGGAAGCCCTGGGGGCTCAGGCCGGGGAAGAGATGCTTGCGTTCGATGACGAGGATGATGCGCAAGAAAACGGTCCTTCGGTTGGGGTGCCCGGGGAAGATAGCACACGGGACCGTGGAGCGCATGGGCCTGATGCCGGGGGTGCGGCGCCACGAATTGTCTTGAAGACGCTCGGCGATGATCCGACAATCAACATGGTTCGATCTTGTTGCCACCTCCTCCCGGGACAAGGGCCATGACCAGCATCAACTCAGGGTGGACTCGCCGGGGTGGGCGCCGTAGGGGCTCGTTCCTCGGCGTCCTGGTCGTCGTCGTCTTTCTGGCGGTTCTGGTCACCGACCATGCCGTCGCGGCTCCCCGCGTCCTGCGGGTGGGCGCCTATGCCAATCCCCCCAAGATCGATCGCCTCGACGACGGCACCATGACCGGCTTTTGGCCTGGTCTCGTTGCCGAGATCGCGGCTCGTGAAGGGTGGCAGGTGACGTGGGTCTGGGGGTCCTGGTCGGAGGGTCTTGATCGTCTGCGGACCGGTGAGATCGACATGATGCCCGACGTTGCCTACTCCCCGGAACGGGCGCGTTCCTTCGCCTTTGCAGAGGAATCGGTGATCCTCAGTTGGACGCGCCTCTACGTGGAGGCCGACAACCGGACGGTGCGGGCGATCCCGGATCTGGTGGGGCTCACCATCGCGGCTTTGGCGGGTAGCGTCAACCTGGAGGGACCCGGCGGGTTGCGGGAACTCGACAGCTCCTTCGGTCTGGGGTGCACCTTCCTCGAACTGCCCGACTACGAGGCGGTTTTTCGAGCGGTGGAGGAGGGCAGGGCCGACGGCGGCATCACCAACCGCAACTACGGTAACCTGCGGGCGCCCGACTACCGTGTCCGGCGGACCGCTATCATCTTCCAGCCGAGCAGCCTGCGGTTCGCTTTTCCCATGGGGGCGGCGGCGACCCCGGAACTGATCGCCGCCACCGACCACTGGCTCGACGTGGCGAGGCAGGACGACGCCTCGGTCTACTACGCGCTCCTGGTCCAGCACTTCGAGGCCGGGGTGAGCGAGCGCCGGATCGAGGTCGTGCCGGGCTGGCTGCGCCGGACTCTCAGGCTGGCCATCCCGGTCGTCGTCATCGGCCTCTTCGCGCTGGTCTGGTCCCGGTGGCAGGTGCGCCGGCGCAAGGCGGAATTGGCGGTAGCCCACCGGGCCCTGCTGGTGAGCGAACGCCGGTACGGCGAGATCTTCGATTCGACGAGCGACGCCATCGTCATCCACGACGCCGACACGGGCCGGCTCCTGGAAGTCAACCGGGCCATGCTCGAGATGTACGGGTGCACGCGCGACGAGGCCCTGAGTCTCTTACTAACGGAATTGTCCGCCGATGTGCCTCCCTACACGTCCAAAGAGGCGGGTGAACGTCTCGAGGCGGCGGCCAGGGGGGATGTGCAGATCTTCGAGTGGCACGCCAGGCGTCTCGATGGTGAGACCTTCTGGGTGGAGGTGGCCCTGAAGCTCGCGCAGTTCGGCGGCGACCGCTGCGTCATCGCCGTCGTCCGGGACATCGGCGACCGGCTCCGCATGGAGCGCGAGGTGCTGAAGAACGCGAAGCTGCAGTCCCTCGGTGTCCTGGCCGGCGGCATCGCCCATGACTTCAACAACCTGCTGACCGCCGTGCTGGGGAATGTCTCCCTGGCGATGTCGCGTCTTCCGGGCGACAACACGGCGGTGCCGCTCCTGGAGGAGACGGAGGCCGCGGCGTTGCGGGCACAGGGGCTGGCCCAGCAACTCCTGACCTTCGCCCGGGGCGGCGAGCCCGTGCGGTCGATCACCGACATCACCGAGGTGGTCAGGGACGCTGCCGAGTTCGTGATGCGGGGCAGCGGGACGTCCTGCACCTTCCACCTGCCGACGGATCTGCGGCCGGCGGACGTCGATGCGGGGCAGATCGGCCAGGTCGTCCAGAACCTCGTCATCAACGCGCGGCAGGCCATGACCGAGGGCGGTCACATCGTGGTCACGTGCGCCGACATCGAGGGGTCGGCCGGCGGCGACCCCGCCGGGCCCCTGGTCAGGATCACGATCGTGGACGATGGTCCTGGGATCGCCCCGGCCGACCTCGAGAAGATTTTCGACCCCTATTTCTCCACCAAGGCCGGAGGCAGCGGGCTCGGGTTGTCCATCTGCCACTCCATCGTTGCCAGGCACGGCGGCGATATCCGCATCGACTCCCGGGTCGGGGCGGGGACCACGGTGGTCGTCGATCTCCCGGCGGCGGAGCGCGTGGTCGCCGTTGCGGATGAGGGGCCACGGCCGTCCCGGAAATTCGACAAGCGGATCCTCATCATGGACGACGATGAAATGGTCAGGACGCTCCTGGCCCGGATGCTCAAGCACTTCGGTTGCCGGGTGGACGAAGCGGGGGAGGGCGCGGAGGCCGTGGCTATCTTCGAGCGGCTGGCGGGCACCGACGACCCCGTCGATCTCGTCATCCTGGATCTGACGATTCCCGGCGGGATGGGCGGACTGGAGACATTGGAACGGATCCACGATATCGACCCCGGGGCCCGGGCCGTCGTTTCAAGCGGCTACTCCAACGACCCGGTGGTCGCCCACCACCGCCAATACGGTTTCCAGGGCGTCATCGTCAAGCCCTACCGCCTGGAGGATCTGAACGACGTCGTGGCCGCGGCCCTGGCCTGAGGATCAGGTTGTGCCTCCGAAATTGTGTCTTTCCTGATCCCCGGCCGTTGCGACCAGTTAGAGGTGTTCTCTAAAACGCCATCTTCAAATCGTGCCACCTCTGCTTCGCCAACGCCCTGGTCCCCACACGCCGGTCGTAGTACGCATCCCAACGAGGCGGCAACTCAATGCGCGTCCTGAAGATCCGCCCACTCAGGATTTCTTGGGTCGCTAGCGGCCTGTCTGTCATCCCCCTGGCCATTGCAGGCGTCGGACTGCCTCTCACTTTCTCCCGCCGCCCTTTCACGTAGTTGCGCCAGACCAATAGGATCGC
>JAUUZX010000089.1 GCA_030592025.1 bacterium
AGATCGCCCGCGGCGTCGGCGGCAAAAGCCCGCACGTCCAGGCCCGTCAGTCCGGCGACCTCGTCGTGGAAGACCCCATCCTCGAAGCGGGACACACCCTGGGGCGTGCCGATCCAGAGGGCGCCGGCGTGCACCCGCAGAGCCTGGACAGCGTTGCCGATGAGGCCGTCCTCGGCTGCGGTGTAGACCGCACCCGGGAAGCCCGAAATGATCTCGCCCAGGCCACCGGCGGCCAGGCCGTACCACACGCGCTCGGCGTCGTCGACCACGGTGCCGGCCACGGCGGTCACGTCGGTCGTCGGCAACCTGGTGCCGAACTGGGTGAACGACGGCACCGACGACACCGGATCCGCAACACGGGTCAGCCCGCCATCGTCCGAGGCGATCCAGAGGTGGCGCCCGGTCCAGGTCAGGTCCGTGACCCGGGAACTGGACAGCTGAGGCCCGACCGTCCAGCGCCAGCGGCTGGACGGGTCCGCCTCGTCCCACACCCAGACGCCGCCGTCGGTGGTGCCGGCGAACACGTGCCCGTCCAGGGACAGGAGGTCGTTCACCCCATGGGCGCGCACCAGGGGCTCGAACGTGACGGGTGCTGCCTCCACCGGCGCTCCCACCACCCCCAGGACCAGGAGCAGGACGCCGATCCCCGTGAGACGTTGCGGTCGTATGTGCTGCATGGTCAGGTCACCTCGTTGCCCGGAGGGTCCACCCCGGCGGGGACATCCGCCGAAGCCATGTGATCTGCGACGTTACCGAATCCTCCCGGATCGCGCCATAGCCGACCGGGGGCCGACCGCCAGGCCGGCGTTCCGTCTTCAAACGCCCAACGCCCCGTGAGGCCCGGAGGGGCCGGTTCGGCCCTCCAGAATTCCAGCAGCGCCAGGGCGTCCGGCGGAGATGGCGGGGGCGTTCCCAACCGGGCCCGTTCCCCCCACACGCACATGCGCCCGCGCAGCAGGGCCGTCGCCAGGGGCCACTGCCAGGGCAGGCCGCGCACCCTGCCATGCCGATCCACAGCCAGACGCAGGGGCGTGCCCCCGCTCCAGCGGTCCCGCACGGTCACCTCGGCCACCGACCCATGACCCCGGGATGGGCCCACCGCGCGCAGGAACAACCAGGGCAGGACCGCCAGGGCTCCGAGGGCAAGGCCCGCGCACAGGCCGGTCACCCGCCGCAGGAGAGCGCCGGTGGCCCGCGGCCCCGACTGCCCCTGCACGGCGCTCAGGGTCCCGCCGAAGATCTCCGTGCGGGTGGCGGCAGCCAGCAACCACACGCCGTCACCTTGCCAGCGCAGGCGCACCCGCAGACGACGCAGGGCCCCCACGGCGTGCCACGAGGGGTCACCCGGCGGCGGCAGTTGCCAGAAGACAACCTGGGAAATGCGGTAACGTTCCGCCACCTCCGCCGCCGACTCGAGATCCCCCAGCCAGGGCACGGTGCCGCGGGACAGGGGCGGGAGCGTTCCCCCCACGCCGGGATCGGACAGGAAACCGGCCACGTCCACACCCTGCGATGTGAGATCCCCCGCCCGGGACAGCCAGGTGGCCAGGGCATCCGGAGGACCCACCAGCAACGTGCGCTCCAGGGCCAAATGCCCCCGTTCCAGGCGCCGCAGGAGACGCCGCACGAGGCCGCCGCCCAGAACCGTCAGGACCGTCACCAGCGGGATGAAGATCAGCAGCACGGCGCGGCTGACCACCTCCAGATGGCCCAGGTAGGTGCTGGCCAGCATGAGGACCGCCACGATCCCCATCTGCTGGAGGTGCTCGCCGACGGGTCGCCGTGACCGCAGGTACTCGGGGCGGTAGCGTCCGGCCATGAGGAAGGTGAGCGAGGCCAGCAGGCCGCCGAACAGCAGCAGGGGACGGTACTCGGCGAAGGGGTAGAGATCCTCGGTGAAGAAATCCTGGAACACGCTGCGCAGGCCGTAGGCCAGACCGAAGGCAGCCCCGAGGCTCAACATGTCCAGCAGCCAGAGCACACCCAGCAGCACCGGGTCACGCCACTTCTTCAACAGCCAGACCATGGCGCCCCACTTCTCGTAGAACGAGATCAGCGAACCGAGGTGGAGCCAGAACGAGCGGTTCATCGCCCCGGAAGCGCTGGCCCGGCGGTGGCGATGGACGAAGCGCGCGTCCGGGGCGTACTGGACCTCGAATCCGGCGCGCCACATGCGGTAGCACCAGTCGACGTCCTCGAAGTACAGGAAGAAACGTTCGTCCATGGGTCCGGTGCGCTCGACCGCGCTGTGGCGCGCCAGCAGACACCCGCCGAGTACCCAGTCCACGGGGCGGCTCGTGCGGTGGTCGAAATCAAGCATGACGTGGCGCCGGACGGTGCGGCTGTCGGGGAACAGCTTGCCCAGGAACGTGCGCCGCAGCACGAGGGTGGCGAAGGTGTAGAAACGCCGGCACGAGTGCTGGATCGAACCGTCCTCGTTAAGGAGTTGCGGCCCGATAATGCCGGCCCGCGGATGGGCGTCGGCGAATTCGAGCAGGGCGTCGAGGGCGCCGGGCTTCACGACCACATCGGGATTGAGGATGAGGTGGTAGTCGGCCGGAATCCGCGACATGCCCCGGTTGCAGCCCTTGGCGTAGCCCTCGTTCTCGGTGTTGAAGATCCAGTCGACGTCGGGGAAACGCCGGTGCACGTCGGCCAGCCCCTCGTCGCGGGACGCGTTGTCGACGACGATGACGCGGTGGTCGCAGGATGGTCCGTAGACCTCGAGGGAATCGAGGCACCGCGCCAGGTCGTCACTGGTGTTGTAGTGGATGATGACGATGCCCAGACGGACACGCCCTGTCGACGGGCCGCTCAAGGGATGCGCCTCATGCGCAGGGCCCACACCATCCACATGGCCTCGATGATGATACGGCGCGACATCTTCGACACCCCCACCTCCCGGTCCATGAAGATGATCGGGATCTCCTTGATGCGCAGCTTGCGCCTCCAGCAGTGGTAGTTGAGCTCGATCTGGAAGGAGTAGCCGTCGCTCTTGATCTTCTCGAGGGGCAGCTGTTCGAGGGTCGTGCGCCGGAAACACTTGAAGCCCCCGGTGCAGTCCTTGAAGGGCATCCCCGTGATGACCCGCGCATAGATGTTGGCGCCCACCGAGAGGATGAGGCGCGACAGCGGCCAGTTGACCACCGTGATGCCCGTAAGGTAGCGGCTGCCGAGGACGAGATCATGAGTCTCGATCTCCTCCAGGAACTCGTCGAGGGCCTCGGGGGCGTGGCTGAAGTCGGCGTCCATTTCGAAGATCACGTCGGCTTCCGTGTTAGCCAGCGTCCACTGGAACCCGGCGATGTAGGCCGCCCCCAGCCCCTGCTTGAGGGGACGTTCGAGGATGTGGACGCGGCCACCGATATCCGGCAGGGCCTTGACGATGCCCGCGGTGCCGTCGGGAGAGTTGTCATCGACCACGAGGACCGACAGGCGGGGGTCCCGCGCGAGGATCTCCGGGATGAGCCGCCCCACGTTGTCGGCCTCGTTGTAGGTGGGCACGATCACCACGGCCTGATTCACCACGCGCTCATTCATCGTCGCCACCCGGGGAAGTCGCCGCCCAGCGGCGGCGGAAATCAGGGAACAGGATCAGGGTCAGGACCGCCGCGAGGCCGGCCAGGCTGATCCCCAGGCCGAGACGCACCGACGGATCCCGGTACTGGAAACTCACCTCGTGGGGCCCCGCCTCCAGGGCCACCGCCCGCAGGACCAGATCGGCCACGAGCAACTCCCCCTCCCGGCCGTCCACCACGACCCGCCAGCCGGGAGCGTGCATGTCCGCAAGCAAGAGGAGGGCCGGAACCGGGGCATCCGTGCTCAGGACGACCTCATTCAGCCCGTCCTTCACGAACTCGGGGGCCGGCAGGGGCCCGGCCGCCGGCGTGGGCGCCGGGTCGGGACGGCGGTCCAGGGTCAGCACCTCGCGGACGTCAAGGCTGCCGGCCTGGATCGCGTCCAGAAACGGCTCCAGGGCGTCCTTTTCCGGCAACGACGACGCCAGACGCCAGGAGGTCAGCAGCCGGGCCCGCGGCAGGGCCGACCGGTTGCGATAAAAGACCGTGCGCCGGTCTCCCCCGGGCTCCCGCTCGAGGTCGAGGCCTTGCCCGGCCAGGTACGCGAAATCGCCGTCGGAGAAGCGCTGGCCGAAGGCCACGACCGTCGCGCCGAGCCAGTTGGCCAGCCGACCGGCTGGTTCCACGCCGTAGAGGCGCCGGCGGATCTGCTCGTAGCTCGCGAGTTTTGCGGGGTGATAGCCCCCCAGGGAACGTACGCCGTCGGCCATCCAGGTGCTGGCGCCCCCCATGGGTCCCAGGGGCCATACCCGGTCGTGGCCCACCGCGGCGCGCAGTTCCGCTGCCAGGGGCGTGGTCCCGGTGTCGTGACGGGGCGCGGGCCGGGCCAAACGGGGGGCGGGCACGAGGCGCCCGCCGCCGGAACCATCGGCCACCACCGTGCTCAGCCCCCGTTCGGGGTAGGCCACGAGGCGGCTCACACCGGCAAGATCCAGGACCACGAGGCCCATCAGCACCCACGCCAACCCACGGCGCCGGAATCCTTCGGAACGGGTCGCGTACCCCAGGGCTCCGGCCGCCACCAGGAGAAGGAGGCCGATGCGCACGAGGCTCGCCCGGTGGAGGGTCCAGGCCGTGTCGATCAGCACCGGAGGGGCCGACCGGCCGGACTTCACCGCCAGGGAAGCGAGGGAGCTCTCGAACCCGCCCCGCGCCAGGTCGAGGCCACCACCCGCCAACAGCGCCAACCCCAGGAGGCCGAACACCGCCGGCAGGACCAGGGGCCGCCCCCAGGCCGCGGCGCCGTCCCGCCAGGCGTCGATGCCCCGCGCCGCCATGACGATGGCCGCGAACCCCACCAGGATGAGGATCATGGAGGGGATGCGGAACTTGTTGAAGAAGGGCAGCGTCGCGTAGAGCCACTCGTACAGTCCGAAACCGTGCCGGCCGAAGGCCACCAGCATCGCCAGCAGGGCCATGACCCCCAGGGCCACGGCCAGGCTGCGTTCGCCACGCCACCAGCCCGCCAGCGCCAGCACGAGGAGCAGGATCCCGAAATAATTGGGGTAGTCGTTGAAGGGCATGAGCCCCATGTAGGTCGCCTTGCCGAAGCCCACGACCGCCGGCAACACGAACGTGCCCAGCTCCACCGGTGCGAGGGACCAGCCCGTCGCGTAATCCAGGCCGACACCACCGCCGCCGGCCGTGTCCTGGCCCCGGATCGAGATGCCCGCGTAGCCGTGGACAGGCAGCAGCAGGAGCGCCCCCACCAGGAAGCCCAGGGCCAGCCCCACCACCACGAGTCCGCAGCGCCGCCAGCGCACGGCTACCCGTTGCCGCAGCGCCGCTTCCAGGGGCCACACCCCGTTCCACACGCTCAGAAAGCCCACCGCGAGCAGCGTGTAGTAGGTGATCTGGACGTGGCCACGCAGCAGTTGCAGCCCCAGCAGGAGGCCGATCATGCCCACCGCGCGGGGACCGCCCCCTTCGAGGATCCGCCAGGCCCAGCCGATGATCCAGGGCAGGTACATGGCCGCACCCAACTTGGAACCGTGGCCGTGGGCGCCCCAGGCCACGACCTTCGGCAGCAGCATCCACGCGACCCCGCCGAAGATCAGCAGCACCAGCGGCAGCCGCCAACGGGACAGCAACCAGGCCATGCCCAGGCCGCCAAAGAGCAGGTGCGCCAGCAGCCAGGTCAGGGGCGCGAACCCCCATTGCTCTTGCAGAGGCATGAGGATGATGGACGGCGGGTACAGGAAGCGCACGTAGGCCAGGGAACCGAAGGTGGGCATGCCCGCGAAGAGGTAGGGGTTCCACAGGGGGTAGTCCCCGTCCTTCAGGGACGCGTCCCCCACCAGCCGGAAGGCGTCGGCGTTGGCGGCGTCGCCCGTGCCGAAGATCTCGGACCTGAACATGGGACCCGGATAGAACAGGGCCAACGCCACCCACAGGGCCGCAGCCACGGCCAGCCACCGCCACAGAGGCGTGGGACCAGGCACGAAGAACCGCGCACCCCGGTCAGGGGCGGCCGTGGAGGCCGGGTCGGATCTGCGTTGGGCCAAAGGAAACTCCCGCCGGGCGCGGCGCCCACCCCTGCCCCGCCCGGAGTCCGTTCGGGGGTGGTCCGGGCCAATATGTTGTCATTGTACGTCGTTGTCGCTGTCCACCTACGATGATACCACCCCGGTCGACGGCATGTCCACCGGCGGTGCCGCACCAGGCGGGATCAACTGACGTAGGGTCGCCCGCGCAATTCGTCCAGAACCCCGCGCCAGATGGCGTGGGCCGCCTCCGGTCGCCCATGCCACAACTGCCAGGCCGCATGACCCGCCAGGTAGACCGCCTGGGACGGGATGAGCACCGGCCAGGTCCGCACCGGCCAATGCTTCTTCAGGAGGCGCA
>JAUUZX010000218.1 GCA_030592025.1 bacterium
ACGTCGTGCACCGCGACGGCGCGTCCTGCATCCAGGCGCAGGTCGAGCCGGTACCAGCGCAGGGGATAGGCGGGGCTGTTGGCCCGGGTGCCGAAGCCGTTGTCGCCCAGAACCAGCACCGTTCCATCGTCTTCCATGATCAGCGAACTGAAGCCCTGGACCGGCGGTGTGGCGAAGGGCGGCGTGCGGTCGTTGAACGTGCCGTCCAGCATGGCGCCCACCGCAGGCCCCGGACGGAAGGTGTCCGCGGGCAGGATGGCCCGGCCGTCGAGGATCGTCCCTTCCGGGCCGGCGCGGCAGGCGGCGAGCAGGAGGATCATGACTATGGGCAGGAGTCGCACGGGGCCTCACAGGTTCGGGACGACGGTGGCGTCGGCAAGCATGGCACGGCGGGGGCGTGAAGACAACCGGGAGGCCGCCGACAATGGGGTTTGATGGGCCGCGCACAGTGCGATATCGTAGACGCAACCCCACCGGATTGGAGCACGGCCATGAAACGAATCCTCACGCTGCTCATGCTGATCGTCCTGGTGACGACGGCTCGGGCCGACGGCAACCACTACGTCGGCACCGCCACCTCGTCCGACGGTGTCACCATTGCCTACGAGGCGTGGGGCAAGGGTCTGCCGGCCATCGTCTTCGTCCACGGCTGGAGTTGCGACCGCACCTACTGGCAGGACCAGATCGAGTTCTTCGCGGCGGACCGTCAGGTGGTGGCCATCGACCTGGCCGGGCACGGTGAGTCCAGCATGGAGCGGACCGACTACACCATCGCCGCCTTCGGCGACGACGTGGCCGTGGTGCTCGAGCGGCACGGTATCACCGACGCCATTCTGGTCGGCCACTCCATGGGCGGGCCGGTGGTGGTCGAGGCGGCCCTGCTGGTGACGGACCGCGTGCGCGGCGTCATCGGTGTCGACAACTTCCAGTCCATGAAGGAAGAATTCCCCCCGACCAGGTGGCGGCCTTCACCGGCGCCCTCGAGGCGAACTTCGCCGGCACGGTCGATCCCTGGGTGCGCTCCATGTTCCCCGCCGGCGCCGACACGGCCCTCGTCGGCCTGGTGGCCCGGGACATGGCTTCCGCGCCGCCCGCCGTGGCCATGAGCGCCATGGGCCACACCCTGGCCTGGATGGGCGGCGGCGGTGTGCCCCGGCTGGAGAAGATGTTCGCGAACCTGGTCTGCGTGAACGACGACCGGAACCCGACGAACATCGAGGAGAACCGCACGGTCGTCCCCGGTTTCGAGGCGACGATCATGAAGGGCGCCGGGCACTTCCTCATGCGCACGCGACCGGACGAGTTCAACACGCTCCTGGCGGCCGCGGTGGCGGGGTTCGCGTACCCGGATTCGCCGGGCAAGCCGGAGTAGCGGCCGACCGGCTTGCCGGCGGTCACCACACGAGGTCCGGCACCTCCGATGGGTCGACATACTCGAGCAGAAAGCCCGAGCCGCCGGCGATCCACAGGTCATCGTCCCGGCCCCAGAGCGCATGGATGCCGGCGGGACTCAGCCCCGTCGGCACGACCTCCCAACTGCCGCCCGTGTAGTGGACGAGCACGTCTTCCGTACTCGCTACCCAGATGTCGTCCGGCCCGTTCGTCCACACCGTCGTCAAGTCGACGTCGACGCCCGGGTTCATGGCCTGCCAACTCGAACCGTTCCAGCGCAACACGGCGCCGCCGTCGCCGACGGCCACGACATGGGTGTCCGACGCGCCCCAGACAGCACGGAGGTGGGCGCTGGCGCCGCTCGTCATGCCGGTCCATTGGGAACCGTCGTAGTGGCTGATCGTGCCGTTGTCCCCGACCACGTAGACGGACTTCGCCGAAGCGCCCCAGATGCCGTGGAGGTGCTGGACGGGCTGGACCGCGGTCACGGGCGCCATCCCGCCCTGGGGCTCGCTCTGGTAGATGGTGCCGTAGTCGCAGGCCACGAAGACGTTCTCACGGTCGGCAACCCAGATGTCGCTGACGATGTTCATGGAAGTGACCCAGGATGAGAACCACTGGCCGTCTTCGTAGCGCGCGAGGAAGGTGTCGATGTCGGATTTTCCGATCACCCAGAGAGAGTCCTCGTCGGTGCAGTACAGATCGCTCAACTCGAGGTCGCCGGGCGTCGGCACGTCGACGACGGCTCCGTCGTACTTCATGAGTTGCCCACCCTGGATCCCGTACAGCGCCGACCCCGTGGCGCCACCCATGAGATCCTGCCAACGCGTGTTGGACACATAGCCGCCCGTCCAATCGCCGCCGGCGTATCGGTACTCGGACCCTCGGTTCCCGACCGCCATGGCAAAGCTCTGTTCGCCTTCCTTCCACGCCGTTACCCCCTGCAGTGCGTGGGGCGTGTCCATGTGCCGCAACGACCAACTGGCGCCGTCGTAGGAGGCGATCGCTCCCGCGTCGCCGACAGCCACGGCCCAGTCCGGCGCAGCCCAGCACACATCCCGCAAGGTCGTGCCCGCAGCAAAGACGACCTCGAATTCGCCATCGCCCTCGCGCACGATGATCACGTCGTCATCCAAGGCCATGATCTTGTCCGGATTGATGCCGTCCACGGCCACACAGATGTTCTTGCTTTCGTAGACGAGGTCCCACTGGGGAGGAGATTCGTTGCTGAAGATACCTTGTGTCCCCGCCACGAAGGTGGCGCCGTCTTCCTGACTCCAGGCAGCGTAGATGTTCAACGGAAACACCTCTACCCTGGTCCACCCCAAACTCGACGGCCCCCTCCAGAGCGTACCTTGAGCGAGAACATAGACGATCCCCCCGGACATTCCATACACGCCCCGCGTTTCGACCATTCCGTCGATTTCCTCGTTGTATCTCAGCCCGCCGGAGTAGTGGAGAACGGTGGGATCCCCGCTGGCCGTGTGGCCGACAACGAACACGGCTCCCGATTCCTGAAACCAGGTGCCGTACATCCTGACCGTTTCCGCCGTCGGCAGCATAAAGCGCCCCGCGTCGGTGATGAAAATAGCCTTCCCCAGCCCGCCGACGCTGAGCATGGCCTGACCATCCTTCCATACATCCTGGAGATCGATGCCATGAAGCAGAACCTTGAAGGGCGGGATCACGAATTCCTCGCCGTCGGCCGTCGTCCCCGTTCCGCCCGTGGCGGTGGGATCATCCGAACTGCAGCCGGCCCCCCCCAGCACCAGGCAGCCCAACGTGACCGCGATCATCGCGGCATGCGTCTTCACCATGAGAATCCCCCCGTTCTTGCCGCCGCTTGCCGGTGGCGGCCTCCCCGATCCCGGCCACTACTTGACCAGGACCATTTTCCGTCCCTCCTCGAAATCATTGGTCACCAGCTTGTAGAAATAGACCCCGCTGGCCACCCGACTGCCGGTTCTGTCGCGGCCATCCCAGGTCACGGACCACGCGCGCGCCGTCTGGTATTCGTCCACGAGGGTGACGACTTCCGCGCCGCGGGCGTCGTAGACCACGAGCTTGACGTGCCCGTCCTGTTTCACCGCGTAATCGATCCGCGTGAGCGGGTTGAAGGGGTTGGGGACGTTGGGTCCGAGGGCCGTCACGGAAGGTGATTCCGGAAGTTCGACATCGCTGAGCACCCAGTGGTTCAGCAGCACCGAGATGTTGTCCCCGTAGCGATTGGCCGAGGCCAGATCCAGGGCGCCGTCCCCGTTGAAATCTGTGGCAACGAGTGCAACGGGACTGGTGCCGGTGGCGTAGGCGGTCTGGGCGCCGAAGCTACCCGTGCCGTCGTTGAGCCGGACCCAGATGCTGTTCGACACGGCGTTGGTGTGCACGAGATCGAGATCCTCATCGCCGTCAACGTCGGCTGCCAGGGCCATGAATGGCTGGGATCCTGAAGTGTAGTAAACAGGGGCGGAGAATGAACCAAGGCCACTGTTGAAGAGTACCGCGACCTGGTTCCCGATGGCGATCGCCGCGACAAGGTCAGCATCGCCGTCCTTGTCCAGGTCGGCAATGTACACGGACGTGGGCTGGTCACCGGCATCGAAGTACATCGCCGGTGCGAAGGATCCCGTGCCCTCGTTCAGGAACACGGCAATGGTGTGATCGATCTGGCACGTGGACACCAGGTCGATGTGCCCGTCGCCGTTCAGGTCGGCGCCGGTGATGAAAGAAGGATAGTCCTGGATGAAGTAGACCACGGGCTTGGCAAAGGAGCCGTGCCCGTCGTTGATCAGCACGGACATGTGGTCCCCCCCCAAGACGCTTACCACCGCCAGATCCAGGTGGCCGTCACCATCGAAATCGCCGGCAAAGACCGAGCGGGGACCGAGCTCCACGGGCCATGTCGACGGCGTGCCGAAGGTGCCGGTACCGGAGTTCATGAAGACGGAAAGTTGGTCAGGGGCGTAGTCGACGGAGACCAGGTCCATGTCGCCGTCCTGGTCCAGATCGGCGGCAATGACCGAGCGGGGGTTTTCACCGGTTGTGTAGGATGTAGGCCTGTTGAAGCTACCGGTCCCATAGCCCCTCAGGACGGAAATGGAATTCGCATCGTAGTTCGCCGCGATCAGATCCATGTTGCCGTCACCGGTGACATCGGCCGCGCACAGAGCCA
>JAUUZX010000331.1 GCA_030592025.1 bacterium
AGCGGCGGCAGCAGCAAAGCCAGGCCGCGGTCCGGAACGTTCCGGCACCCGCCGAACCTGTGGTGGCGTCGCCCCCGATGGCGATCCCCACCGACGTGGGCTACGCCGTCGTCGCCCCGGCGATCGTGCCCCTTCCAGCACCCTCGTCGAACGACTGGGCGGAACGCCTTTCCGCCGCCGCCGACCAATTGGCGGTCCTGCGCTCGGAAATGCTTGTTGAAATGGCGGAACCAAAGGGAACAGTCCTAAAGGAAGCCCCCAGCCACGTCGAATACGTCTTCAGGACCGGCGAGGCTTGATGCGCCGGCTGTGACCACGATCCTTCCCGCACTGTCGGGGCGGTCCATGTTTCAGGAGCGACGATGAAAACGACGCTGGCGGATCCCCGCCCCGCGGCCCAGGCCGACGGGAAAGATGCGGAGGATCAGCTTTCGACGATCGTCATGTCGACACGTGACTTGCCGGCCATGCCCGTGGTGGCCAGCAAGGTGCTCGAGTTGTCCGCCGATCCCAACACCTCCGCCCATCAGCTACAGCAGATCATCTCCGACGACCAGGCCATGACCGCCCGCATCCTGAAGATCGCCAACAGCGCCATGTACTCGTGCAGCCGCAAGATCAAGACGCTCACCGACGCCATCGTGATGCTCGGTTTCAACTCGATCCGCAGCCTGGTGGTCACCAGCGCGGCCCGGAACCTCTACAACACGAAGACGTCCCACTCGGGCCTCAAGGAGCGTCTCATGTGGGAGCACTCCATCGGGACGGCCTTCGCTTGCCGTCTGCTGGTGGAGCCGCGCCTGCCGGGCCTCACCGAGGAAGCCTTCCTCGCGGGCCTGCTCCATGACATCGGCAAGCTCGTGCTGACCATGCGGCTGCCCGCGGAGTTCGACGTGATCGTGCAGACGGTCTACAACGAGAACCGCTCCTTCGTGGAGACCGAGCGGGAATACCTGGGCTTCGACCACGCCCGGGTCGGCTCGCTGCTCGTCAACAAGTGGAAGTTCTCGCCCGAGCTCGAGCATGTCATCCTGAACCACCACAGCCCCGAGGCCCTCTCGCCCGAGGACCCCCTGTTGCTGTACCTGGACCTGGGCAACAAGCTCTGCCACCGCCTCGGGATCGGGTTCCAGGAAGAGGAGGACCTGGACGTGGAGGGTTGCCTGGCCAACCAGATCCTTGGTCTGCCGGCCGAGGTCTTCAACACCACGGCGCAGTTGCTGCAGGAGACCCTCGAGAATGAGATGGAGATCTTCATTTGAAGGAGACGGGGATGAGTGTGGGGATAGAAAACGAAGAGCGGACGCGCGAGATCGACCGCATGCTCCTGGAGATCGAGGAATTGCCGACGATTCCGGAGACGCTCATCGAGATCCTGCGGGTCATCGACGACCCGGCGACCGGTGCGGCGGACCTGGCGCGCATCGTGCGCCTGGACGCGCCCCTGTCCGCGAAGATCCTCCGCCTCGCCAACTCGCCTTTCTACGGCAGTCACAAGGACATCAGCGACATCAGCCGTTGCATCGGTGTGCTCGGCTACCGGACCCTGCGCAACGTGGCCATCACCCTGACCGTGGCGACCAATCTCGTGACGGCCGTCGCCCGGGCCGGTGGGCGCCTCGACTACCGTGAACTGTGGCGTCATTCGGTGGTCACCGGAGCCGTCGCCAAGCAACTGGCCACGATGGTCAACGATCCCGAACCGGAAGAGGTCTTCACAGCGGGCCTGCTCCACGACCTGGGCAAGTTCGTGCTCGCACTCCACGCTCCGGAAGCCTACGACAAGGTTGTCGCCCGGCGCGGCAAGGTCCGGCGGCACCTGTCCGCCATCGAGCGGGAATCCTTCGGATTCGACCACGCCGAAGTGGGGGGGGCCTTCGTGGCGTCCTGGCGTTTGCCGGAGATCCTCGTACGGTGCGTCAGTGACCATCACCTCATGCGGCGCCCCCAGGAAGCCACCGCCCTGCGCGTCGAACGCGCGGCGGCCATCGTCTCCCTGGCCGACCACCTGGCCAACAAGATGGTGCCATCGGGCAGCGATCTGGGCTCGGACCCCAGCCTCCAGCAGGCCGGCATCCTCCACGAAGCGGCAGGGATACCCCTGGCTCTCGTCGAATGCAACCTGGACGAGATCAGGGCGGCCATCGTGGACGCGACGATCTTCGTCGACCTCGCCTGACAGTAACCCCACCGGCTTTTCCTTGGCCGAACAGGTTTCCCCGTGCTATATGACAGTGTGGCAGACATCCGTCATAACCCTTGGGAGGTTGTCGTTTGCGCTCCGTCGTCATGCTGAGTCGCCGTCACCGGCTCTACGGTGAAGCAGCCAAATGGGACTTGCCCGAAGTCGAGCTCTTCCTCTTCGACTCGCCGAGCGAGGCCCTGGCGCGCATCGCCGTGGGGCGGACGTCCGTTTTCGTCTTCGATACCCGGGACTACACCCGCTTCCGCCACGTGCTGCGCAAGTTCGCTTCCATGACCACCGACGCCGACGTCGTCCTGATCGGCCCGGAGAGCGCCCTCGATGAGATGGACGCCGGCGGCACCGGGCGGGCTGTTCGCCACCTGCCGGCCGACGCCGAACCCGACGAGATCCGCCAGGTCGTCCAGCGCCTCCTCGGGCTGCGGCGGGTCAGGGAGCGCAGTGGCATCGTGGGCCGAAGCCGCGCCATCGCCGAGACCCTTTCCCTCATCGCCCATGTGGCACCCCTGGACATCAGCGTCCTGATCCTCGGGGAGAGCGGCACCGGCAAGGAGTTGGTGGCCCGGGCGATCCATGACAACAGCCCCCGGGCGGAGCAACCGTTCATCAGCCTCAACTGTGGCGCCATGAGCGAGGGGGTGCTCGAGAGCGAGCTCTTCGGCCACGCCCGGGGCGCCTTCACCGGCGCCGTCGCCGACCATGACGGGGTCTTTAAGCGTGCCCACGGCGGCACCCTCTTCCTGGACGAGGTGGCCGAGTTGCCCCTCGGCATGCAGACCCGCTTCCTCAGGGCCCTCGAGACCGGGGAGTTCACGCCCGTGGGGGGCCGGGCGACGTTGCACAGCGACATCCGTCTCGTCGCCGCCACCCACCGCGACCTCGCCGAGGACGTGGCCCATGGACGTTTCCGCCAGGATCTGTATTACCGGCTGCGGGTCGTCGTCATCGAGACGCCGCCCTTGCGCGATCGGCGGGAGGATATCCCGGTCCTGTTCAGCGCCTTCCTGGCCCAGGAAAACGAGCGTCACGGCATGGCGGTCAAGGGGCTGACCCGCAGCGCGGAGCAGCATCTCATGGAGCATGACTGGCCCGGCAACGTGCGGGAGCTGCGGAACGTCATCAGCTCCCTCGTCGTGCTCAAGCAGAGGGGCATGATCGACGCGGGAGACCTCCCGCCGGAACTCCTCCAGATTGCGGCCGGGCCGTCCTATCTGCCGGTGCCCCTGGGCGCGGCTACCGGCCCTGACATCGACCTGGCCGTGCTGGCCACGACGTTGCTGGAGATCCGGCAGGACATCAAGGCCATCAAGGCGCGCCTGGAGGTGGACCCGGTGCCCGGAGGGGGCTGG
>JAUUZX010000111.1 GCA_030592025.1 bacterium
CCGGCGACGGACTCCACGTTGACCACATCCTGGGCCGTGCCCACGAGCTGGGCGCGGACCTGGGCGGAAGTGAAGGTAGGGTTGGCGGCGATGATCAGCGCGCAGACGCCCGCCGCGTAGGGGGTCGCGCAGCTCGTGCCGTTGAAGAAGCCGCTGTAGTCGCCGGCATCATAGCCGCCGGCGCCCTGGATGTCCGTCGTGGGTAGGATGGTCGGGGCGATGATGTCCACGGCGCCCTGATGGCCCTCGACGGTGGAGCCGTAGCTTGAGCCCCACCAGCGCTCGCCGTCGCAGGTGTAGCCGTTGGGGTCCGCGATGACGTCGGGATTGAGTTCGTTGGCCTTGCTGCTCGAGCGCTTGCGGCCGTCGCAGGGCGAGGCCGCCCCCACGGCGAGCACCAGCGGATTGGCGGCGGGGTACTCGATGACGTCGGCATTGGTGTTGCCCGTGGCCGCCAGCATGATGACGCCGTTGACGTAGGCGTAGGTGACGGCGTCGTCCATGGGAGCGTAGGTCGTGACGCCTTGGGCGCCGAAGCTCATGCTGGCCACGTCGGCCCCGTTGTCGGCCGCGTAGTAGAGGGCGTCGATGATGTACGAGAAGGCGAGGCTACCGGCGGTGTCGGCCACCTTCAGGGGCATGATGCTGCTGCCGCCGGCGACACCCGCCACGCCCAGGTTGTTGTTGCTGATGGCCGCGGCCACACCGGCGCAGGCGGTGCCGTGACCGGGAGCATCGCTGTCGTCGTGGGGATCGCTGTCACCGTCGCCGAAGTCCCACCCCGTCACCTGCAGCAGGTCCGGGTGGGTGCTGTCCACGCCCGAATCGAGGATGGCGATGACCACGCCGGCGCTGCCGTAGCCCTGGGCGCCATCCCATGCGAGGTCGGCGTTGGCGTCGAAACCGACGGTGCCGACAGGAGGTCCCGTGTGGGTCCAGGTGCCGCCCCAGTCGTAGTCGGGAAGCTGGGCCGTGTTGTCGTGGCCCCAGTTCTCGGGGTAGCGGGGGTCGTCAGGTTGGACCGCCGGGAAGGCCAGCAGGTCCGGCAACGCGGACTCCAGGTTGGGGTCCCCGGCCAGGCGCTTCGCGGCCGCGGCCACGTCGGACCCGGCCTCAAGGTCGAACCGGTACCAGCGGTCGATGCCGATCTCACGGGCCAGATCCCGGTTCGCCACGTTCCCATGGGACGCTGTGATGGCCACAACGGCCAGATCGTCCAGGGCCGCGTCCAACGAGGCGAGTCCCGTGCGGGGTGCGCCGCTGGCCTTGGGCGCCGGTTCCATCCGCAGGTTGCCCTGCCCCTCGACCGTGAACTTGACGAGGAGACGGTCCGGCGCCCACGGCAACACGGTCTCGGCCGTGGGAACGAAACCGTCCTGCACCGGCGCTACGGGGCGAGCCGTGTCCGTGGCGGCGACGGCGGTCCCGGCCAGCAGCAGGACCAGCAGGATCGACACGTAGGCATGGGGCTTCAACATGGCCACCTCGGGGACTCGGGGGGATGGTATGATTTGAGAATACAATTATACCCTAAAATTATTGCGAAATAGTCACAAACCTTGAGAGATCTTCCCTTGAATAGCCATGGCCTGGAGACGCCGGGGCCCGCCGTCCTTCACCCTCCCCCCGCCAGCACCTCGCGCACGCGAAAACCCAACTCCCGCTGACCAAACAGCTTGGAAATGAAATTTACGCCCTCCTCGAGGATGCCGTGGTCGGCGATCACATCAGCCGTGTACCCGGACATGAAAAGGGTCCGCAGACCGGGTTGGATCTCCGCCAATTTTCGCACCAACTTCCAGCCGTTCATCTCCGGCATCACGACATCCGAAATCACCAGATCGATCTCGCCATCATGATCCCCGAGCAGACGGATCGCGTCACCCGGGGTAGCGGCCATGAGCACACGGTAGCCCAGTTGGCTGAGCATCCTGTCGACGACGGCGAGGATCCCGTCGTCGTCCTCCACCACCAGCACGGTCTCGTTCCCACGTGGTATGGCGGCTTCCTGCCCACCGCTCTCCTCCACCTCGACCTCCCCCTCGTGCCGGGGCAGATGGATCAGGAAGGTCGTGCCCACGCCGGGCTCGCTGTCCACGGTGACGAAGCCGCCGTTCTGCTTGACGGTCCCGTAGACCGTGGCCAGCCCCAACCCCGTGCCCTGACCGACCTCCTTGGTCGTGAAGAACGGTTCGAAGATCTGAGCGATGATTTCGGGCTCCATGCCGACCCCGTCGTCACTGACCGCAAGCACGGTGAAGGCGCCGGGCCGGCAGTCGGCGCCGAGCGCCAGGTCGTGGGTATCGAGGGTGCGGTTGTCGGTCTCGATGGTGATCCGTCCCACGTCACCGATGGCGTCCCGGGCGTTGATGCACAGATTGGTCAGGATCTGGGTGATCTGGTTGGGGTCCACTCTGACCGGCCACAGCCCGGCTCCCGGCTTCCAGACCAGGTCGATCCCCTCGCCGATGAGGCGGCGCAGCATGGAGAGCGTGTTCTCGAGGGTATCGTTCAGGTCCAGGACCCTTGGCTCCGCTGTTTGCCTGCAGGCGAAGGCCAGGAGTTGGCGCGTGAGGTCCGCCGAACCCCGGGCCGCTTCATCGATCCTCCTCAGGTCCGCATGGACCGGATGTGCGACATCGAGCTGCTGCAGGGCCAGATCCACATGCCCCCGGATCACCGACAGCATGTTGTTGAAATCATGGGCCACGCCACCGGCCAACCGGCCGATGGACTCGAGCTTCTGGGACTGCAGGAGCTGGGCCTGCAGGCTCTCCCGCTCCTCCTCGGCCGCGACCCGCGCGGTGACGTCCTGCACGGTGCCCACCGACCGCCGCGGATGGCCGGACTCGTCGTACTCCGTCACGCAATGCTCCCTGAAGTACCGGGTACCTCCGTTGCCGTCCACCACCCGGTGGACGATCTCGTAGTCGGTCTGGCTCTCCACCGAGGACGTGTAGGCCTGACCCACGGCGTCGCGGTCCTCCGGATGGATGAGGGCAAAAAAGTCCTGGAGGGTGCCACCGAATCCCTCGGGAGTCAGGCCGAACAGCCGGTAGGTCTCTTCGGACCACCAGACCTCGTTGGTGACCCGGTCGAGTTCCCAACTCCCGATGGCGCCCACGCGCTGGGCTGCTCTCAGACGGGTTTCGCTCAGCCGCAACTCCTGCTCGATCCTCCGGTGGGCCGTGTTGTCGTGGCCCGTGACCACCACTCCGGTCATCTGGCCCTCCGTACCGCGGACCGGCTTGTAGGACACGTCCGCGAATCGATGACCGATGCCGACGAAATCGAACCAGGCCGAGTACCGGATCTCCTCCCCGGCCAGGGCTCGATCCAGGTTCTCCTTGATGACGGTCCGGAAGACTTCCTCACCCATGACTTCGGCCACCGTATGCCCCACGATACTCTCACGGGTCATGGCGTGGGCCTTCAGATAGACATCATTCACGGCCTGGTAGATGTAGTCCTGGTCCACGAAGGACATGTGATCGTCGGTGGCGGAGATGATCTGCTCATACCGGCGCCGGTTCTCTTCGGCCTGTCGGCGTACGGTGATGTCCCGGGCGATGGTGAGGATGACATCCCGCCCCTGGGACCGGAAGGTGTTCGAGCTGATCTCCACGGGGAATTGCAGGCCGTCCCGCGTGAGGTGGGTGACCTCGAAGGTGCAATGTCCATCCTTCAGCAGCTTGTCGCGGATGGTCTTGCTGCCCTTGCCCCGCGCATCGTCCGGGGTGGTGATGTCCAGGGGCGAGAGGCGCAGGAATTCCTCTCTGGTGTAACCGTAGTTGCGGCAGGCCGTGTCGTTCACTTCAATGAAGCCATGGAACCCCTCCGCCTTCAGCGGATGGACGAACACGGGCTCGTTGAGACCGTTGAACAGGCTCCGAAACCTCGCTGCGTGCTCGGCCAGGGCCTCCTGATCCGGTCGCTCCACACCCAGGGATCTCTCCAGGAGATCGACCTGCTCACGCAGACCGGCCAGTTCCTCCATCCGCTGCCCCCTGCCCACCGCCTCGTCACTCATCACGGGCCCTCGTTTTTCGACAGGATATCTGCATCCCCATGCCTGCTCCCAACCATACCGGAGAGCACGGGTAACGACTATGGGAATTCGTCGAGCTGGGATTCCCCGGGGCCCTCCCTTGCCACGTCCCATGCTCCATGGCAGACTCCCCTCGTCACCCCAACCCGGGAGCCCGCCATGACCTCGCGCCTGACCGCCTTTCGCGAGTACCGCGAACGCATGAACGACAAGAAACACGCCGGCGCCACCCTCACCACCAAGCGCTTCTTCAACCTCGACACCCGCTGCTACGAGGACGGCGCCCTGGACGCCCGCACCAAGGAGATCGCCGGCCTCAGCGCCTCGCTGGTGCTGCGCTGCGACGACTGCATCGCCTACCACGTCATCCGCTGCTGCGAGTTGGGGGTGAAGCGCGAGGAGGTCCTCGAGGTATTCGACGTGGGGCTGATCGTGGGCGGGTCCATCGTGATCCCCCACCTGCGGCGGGCCCACGAGCTGCTGGACGAGTTGCTGGCGGAGACGCAAGAGACCTGAGCCCGACCGGCCGCGCGGCCTAGTACCGCCGGAGCCACTTGACCTCGAGCCCGGATTCCTCTTCCCCCTGGCCGTAGGTCGCCACCACCCGGAACATGCGGCTCACGAAGTACTCGAAGGTCATGAAGTAGGTGCCGCTCTTCTCGAGGGACTGGTGGTACTTCAACAGGATCTTCGGACTGATGAACTTGCCCGCGGTCAGCGTGCCGCCGCCTTCGGAATCGGACCCGACCTCCACCATGTCCACGCCCAGGGTGCTGGAGACCGAGTTCCGGAGGCCCTGGGTGCCGAAGGCCAAAGCCAGGGCGGCCATGTTCTCGCGCAGTTGCTGGCGGGGATCCTCCTCTTCGTCCATCCGGCTGCTCTCGTCCCCGTCCAGATCATTGAGCGGCCGTCCGAAGATGAGGAAGGCCATGATGTCCGCTTCGTTCATGTCCGGGCTCGAGGACAGGTCGACGACCGGGTTGTCGGCCCTCCCCGATATCCGGATCTTGATCCGGGTGCCCGACACGTCAGCCTCCAGCTCCAGTGCGAGCTCCGGGTTGACGGGCACCGCGCCGGTAAAGACAATGTCCCCCCGCTGGATCTCGAAAACCCGGCTCATGAACCTCAATGTCCCGCTGACCGTATGCATCTCGCCCGTAAGCGCGACGCCGGGCACCCCCTTGTCGTCATGACCGCGCCGGACGCCGACCTCGCCCGCGAGTTCGGCGTCGAGACCGTAGCCGTGGATGCGCAGGTTGCCCGGCACCACGATCCGCATGTCGAGATCGGGGATGAACGGGGCGCCCGGAGCTTCGCCGGTGACGGCCCCCCAGTCCCTCGCGACCGTCATGTCCATGGCTGCGGCCAGGGCCGTTGAATCGGTCCGTACAGCGTCCCAAAGGAGAGCCCGGCCTTCCACCTCGTGGAGGCTGCGCTTGATTTCCGGGATGCGCAGGAAAGCCGATTCGACGGTAACCGTACCCTCGATACGCGGGTCGGACGGGGATCCGGCCAGGTGGCAATCGACCGCGACCTCGGCCCGGGACCGGTTGGGCAAGGACAAGAGGCTCTTGCCCATGCGCAGGACGCCCGACACCTCCCCATCGTCCACCGCGCTCGAGTCTGCCGCGGCTCCCAGCGGCCAGCGCAGGAACGCGCCGAAGGTCACGGCGCCATCGGCGCCGACCTCCTCGGGCAGGAAGGGGGCGAACCGTTCGAGCGGCAACTCCTGCTCGGGCACGTCGAGGACGAGATCCCGGCCCACCGCGTCCCGCCACGCGCCAACCGTCAGGTCGGCTCGCCCGGGGAGAAAACCCCGACCGTGGAACAGCACCGTTTCACCCGAGGTCACGCTGAAGGAGGTCGCGAGGCCGATCGTGTCGCCTTCCTCCAGGCTGAAGCGCAGGTTCGCACCCAGGTCCGGCCGATCGCGATGGGGCTGCAGGATCGCCGTCACGCCGCCGTCCAGGTGGGGATCGGTGCGGGACCCCGCCACGAGCAGGTC
>JAUUZX010000288.1 GCA_030592025.1 bacterium
CCTCGGGGTTGTGCCGCAGGAAATACTGGGCGGCGGGGACGTACTGGTCCAGCAGGTCGCGGACCGCCGCCTCGTTCCCGGCGTCCACCTCCAGCTTGTTCAACGACAGCACGAGCCGCAGGGCCTCGGCGTCGACATCCGAGCCACCATCTGAACCAACACCGGGAGCCATCTGGGCCAGACCGTCCCGGTACGTGGCCCGCGCCTCGTCCACGCGCTCCGCCCTCACCTGGGCGCCACCGATGAGGCGCCAGAAGTCGCGGCCGCCCAGTTCGTCGAATCGCCGGTAGGCTCCGAACTCGACCACGGCCATGTCGTAGTCGCCGAGGCGGCTGAAGGCCATGCCCAGGTTCCGGTGGTAGTCGCCGTAGGTGGGGTTGGCCTGCACCGCGCGGATGAAGGAATTCCGGGCCAGGTCGAAGCTCTCCTGCCGCGCGTAGATCACGCCCAGGTCGTTCCAGCCCCGGTGGTCCGCGGGGTTCTTCGCCAGGCGTTCGCTCAGGTCCGCGATGCGTTCCCCGTCCGTGGGCCCGGGCACCTCGTCGCGGGGCAGGACCGGCACCGAGTCCGGCTCCGCGGTCTGGGCCGCCGCCGTCACGGTCAGGATTCCGGCCAGCAGAAGGACCGGCAGGAAGAGGGCGCGGGATGCGGGCATCGTCGTTGTCCTTTCGTCGGCGCGTCGTCGGCCGGCGTTGCGGGGAGGGTCGGGATTCCTGGAAAACGTCCTCGCGGCGAAAAATATCCCGGAATCTGCACGAAGGGACCGGCGGCGCTCATCGTTCACCGGGCCTGACGGAGATGATAAAGAGGCGCCAGGCGGCTGTCCAGTACGGGCCTTCGGACCCACCTTCCTTGACGCCGCGTGCGGCTTCTGTTGCTTTATGGTCATGATACGCTTCCATATCCTCGGCGCCGGTGGCGCCACGCCCATGCCCGGGTACTCCCCCGCGGCCCATCACGTCGTCATCGATGGCGAGCCTGTCCTGCTGGACCCGGGGCCGGGCGCCCTGGTGCGCCTCGTCGCGGCGGGCCTTGCCCCCCGGGGCGTGGACGACATCGGCCGGGTGCTCCTGTCCCATCTGCACCCGGACCACTGCCTCGACCTGGTGGCCCTGCTTTTTGCCCTCCACTCGCCCCTCCCGGAGCGGACCGACCCCCTGCGGTTGGCGGGACCGCCGGGGCTCGTGAACCACCTGGAGCAACTGCGGGGCATCTGGGGACGGTGGCTCGAACCCCGCCGCCGGGAACTGGAGGTCCGGGAACTGGTTGCAGGGGAGGCCGTCGAGTTGCCATCCGGTGGTCGTATCGAGGCTTTCGTCGTGGATCATGCCCAGGACCGACTGGCGGACGTCTGTTTCGGCTACCGCTTCGTCGACGCCGGGGGCCGCACCGTCGTCTACTCGGGCGACACGGGACCCTGCGCAGGCCTGACCGCCGCGGCCACGGGCTGCGACGCCCTGGTGGTGGAGTGCTCGACCCCGGACGAACTGGCCACGCCGGGCCACATGACCCCGGGCCAGGTGGGCGAACTGTGCGCCGCCGCCAACCCGGGCCGCGCCGTCCTGATCCATCAGTACCCGCCGGCGGCGGCCCTGGACCTGGTCGCCCTGGTGGGCCGATATTCCGACGTCCCGGTCGTCCAGGCCGTCGACGGCACCGTCGTGACCGTACCCGACACCGTACCCGACACCGAGGGAGATACCCCGTCATGAGTTCCTTCCGCGCCCTGACCGCCGCCGTCCTCATGGGCCTGCTGGCCGCGGTGGGCCTGCTGACCACGGTGGGCCTGCTGACCACCGTGGCCGTCGCCGGCGACGTGCCCTCGCCCCTGGCGTACCAGGCCAGCGACGACTCGGACGTCGAGACCGCAAAGGAGATCGTGCTCATCCACGACCTCGGCTCCAACGCCGCCGTGTGGAATGAAGTCGTGGTCCACCTCGAACGGAACTTCAAGGTGTGGAGCTACGAGATGTCCGGCCACGGAACCACGGCGCCGGTCCTGAACCCGTCGCTGGACCATGAGGCGAAGCTCTTCGCCCAGTACCTGGACGACAACGACATCCTCTACCCCACGGTGGTGGGCCACGGCATCGGCGGCATGGTCGCCCTGCGTTTCACCCTGGACAACCCGGCGCGGGCGTACCGCCTCATCCTCATCGACTCGGCGCCCCGTCAGCTCACCATGCCCGACGAGAAGGCCGCGGCCGCCATCCGCATGGCCGAGGACTACGGCCGCTTCGTCGCCGAACGCTTCGTCCAGCTCAGCCCCAGCGAGGTCATCACCGACCGCATCGTCGACACGGCGCTGCGGACCGACAGCGCCACCTACATCTCGATGATGATGAGCACCATGGATTTCGACGTGACCGGCGAGTTGGCGGGCCTCTCGGTGCCCCTGCTGGTGGTGGGCAGCGAGATGATGTTCCCGTCCCAGGCCGAGAGCCAGCCGATCCTCTACTCCATCGGCTACGGCCACGCGCGTTCCCTCAGCTTCAAGCGGATTGCCCTGTCGGGGCACTTCGTCATGCTGGAGAAACCGGTGCACACGGCCAGTGTGCTGACCGCCTTCGGCGTGAGCGCCGAGCACGTTTTCGAGCAGTAGGGAACGTCAGCCGGCGAGCAGGGCCAGGTCCGCGTCCACCATCATGACCACCAGTTCCTCGAAGCTCACGGTGGGCTCCCAGCCCAGTTCCCGCTTGGCCTTGGAGAAGTCGCCGATGAGCTGGTCGACCTCGGCCGGCCGCAGGTAGCGCGGGTCCTGCTTGACGTGGTCCTCGTAGTTCAGCCCCACGTGACCGAAGGCGATCTCCAGGAACTGGCGCACCGAATGGGTGCGGCCGGTGGCGATGACGTAGTCCCCCGGCTCGTCCTGCTGGAGCATGAGGTGCATGGCGCGGACGTAGTCGCCGGCGTAGCCCCAGTCCCGCTGGGAATCGAAGTTGCCCAGGCGGATCTCCTTGGCCAGGCCCAGCTTGATGCGCGCCACGCCGTCGGTGATCTTCCGCGTGACGAACTCCCGCCCCCGGCGCGGGCTCTCGTGGTTGAAGAGGATGCCGCTGGTGGCGTAGATGCCGTAGCTCTCGCGGTAGTTGACGGTGATGTGGTGGCCGTAGGTCTTGGCCACGGCGTAGGGGCTGCGCGGGTGGAAGGGCGTCATCTCGTTCTGGGGTACCTCGCGCACCTTGCCGAACATCTCGCTGCTGCTGGCCTGGTAGAAGCGGACATCCGGGCACACCTGCCGCACGCCCTCGAGCATGCGGGTGACGCCGAGGCCGGTGAACTCCGCCGTCAGCACCGGCTGGCTCCAGCTGGTGGGCACGAAGCTCTGGGCCGCCAGGTTGAAGATCTCGTCGGGGCGCGCGGCCTCGATGGCGTTCACCACCGACGCCTGATCCAGCAGGTCGGCCTGCAGGAATTCGACCTTGTTCCTGAGGTGGGCGATGCGCTCGGTGGTCTCGGTGCTCGAGCGGCGCACCATGCCGAAAACTTCGTAGCCAAGGTCGAGCAGATGGTCCGCCAGGTACGATCCGTCCTGGCCCGTGATGCCCGTGATGAGCGCGCGCTTCGCCATGATCTCTCCCATCGGTCCGTGGATCCCTGCGATTGCCAAAAATCTAACCCAAGGGAACCGTCTGGACAACCGCGACCACAGGAATCATTTTCGGGGGGCTCACCTGAGGAATGTCCCCTGTAAGGAGTAGGAAGTCATGGCCATCGTTCTGGACGGCTCCGGCCTGACGGTCGAGAAGGTCGTGCGCATTGCGCGTCACGGTGAAAAGGTGGAGTTGGCCCCGGCCGCGCTCGAGCGCATCAAGCGCTGCCGCGTCATGCTGGAGGAGAAGATCGCCCGCCGCGAGACCATGTACGGTGTGAACACCGGCATCGGCGAATTCAGCGAGATCCTGCTGGACGACAACCAGGTGCGC
>JAUUZX010000115.1 GCA_030592025.1 bacterium
GACGATCTGCACGCTTGTTGATCTCTTTTGGTGGCTTCGTAAATGAAAACGAATCCCTAGACCCCCGGCGCCAGGTTTCACACCAGGCCGGGGGTCGTGTCATGTCCGGCAGACGCTGAAGCCTCAGGCCCCCACCCAGCGCCGTGCCAGGAGCCATCCCCCCCACACCGCCACCAGCCCCAGGATGACATTGGCCGTCACGTTCAGCAGCGCGAGCTGGTAGGCCCCGTCGGCGGCGTAGCGGAAGGTCTCGTAGCCGAAGGTGGAGAACGTCGTGAAGGCGCCAAGGAAGCCCACGGCCACCAGCAGACGGCCCGGATGGCCCACGGTGCCCGTGTGGCGGTCGACCTCCAGCAGCGCCCCGAGCAGCAGGCAGCCAACGACGTTCACGAGCAAGGTCCCGAAGGCGAAGCGCTCGCCGAGGGCCCGCGCGGCGGCGAGCCCCACGGCGTAGCGACTGACGGCTCCCAGACCACCCGCCAGACCGACGAGCACCAGGTCACGCATGAACATCCCCTTCGTCCGGCTCCACTCAGGCGCCGACCACCTTCTTGATCTCTTCTTCGTAGGTCGCCTTGGGGTGGGCACCCACCCACATCTTGCGCACGATGCCGTCACCATCGATGAGGAAGGTCGTCGGGATGCTCTGGACCCCGCCGAAATCCCGGGCGGTCGCGTACTTCTCGTCGATGAGGACCATGGGGAAGGTCAGTTTGTGGTCATTGGCGTACTTGGCCACGGCTTCGCGACCCTCGCGACCGATGGCCACGCCGACGACCTCCAGCTGGTCCTTGTACTCGACGCTCAGGGCCTCCAAATGGGGTAGCGCTTCGCGGCAGGGCGGGCACCAGGTGTCCCAGAAGTCGATGATCACGGCCTTGCCCCGCAGGTCGGACAGGCGCAACTCGCCCCCGCCAATGCGGGACAGGTTGAAGTCGGGCGCCTGATCGCCGGGCTTGGAGCCCACCGTCACGGCAGCCTGCTCGTTCACGGGCGGGGTCTCGGTGGCCTGCTGGTCGTCGCCACCACAGCCGGTGGTTGCCGCCAGGGTCAGGATCATCAACGTGAGGATCGTGCGGGTCATGTCTACCATCTCCCATGGGATGGGTGACGGCGCCGGACCTCAAAGCAGACCCCGGCGCCGGGATATTTGCGTCCTCCCTAATCTGGTAAAAACTGCGGAGTTTTGCAACTGTCGGTCCCCGATGGGGAACCGACTCTTGTGCAAACGTGTATTCGTCGTAAGTTACCCCAACGTCCCCGTGGCGATGACCCGGCGGACCACGTCTCCCCCAACCCCAGTGAGGTCCCGGACACGATGATGAAGATTGGTGCGAATACGCCTGCGCTGCTGCTGCTGCCGACGCTGCTGCTCCTTCTCGCCGCAAGCAACGCCGGCGCCGCCACCCTCGAAGCGGTGGGGACGCCTTCGGCGGAGATCGGCCGCGACCTGGTGATCGAGTTCATCGTGACGGCCGACGGCGCCATCGCCGCCGGCGACCTGCGCCTGACCGTTGCGGGCGGGACCGACGCCATCGGTGACGCCTACCCCCTGCGGGTGCTCGACGCTTCTGCCGCGGCTCAGGGACGCCTGCGCGTCGAATGGGCGGCTCCCGTAACCGGCGACGTCCAGCCCGGGGATCGCAGCCTGACCTTCACCGCCCACCTGCCCGGTAGCGCGACCGCTGCCTGGAGCGGTGTGGTGCCCGTGGATTTCGGCGGCGAATGGTCTGCCGACCGCATCACGGTCTTCATCGAGCAAAAGGGGTTGCTCCCGTTCCTGGTGCTGGTGTTCGGCTTCGGCCTGCTCATGAGCCTTTCCCCCTGCATCTACCCCATGATCCCCATTACCCTGGCGGTGATCGGCGCCCAGAGCCAGGAGAAGGGGGTGGCGCGCGGGCTCGCCATGTCCGTGACCTACGTCCTGGGCATGGCCCTCGTGTACGCGATCCTCGGCGCTCTGAGCGCGACGGTCTTCAGCGGCATCACGGCCTACCTCCAGAGCCCCGTCGTCGTGGGGCCCATTGCCCTGCTGCTGGTGGCCCTGTCATTCAGCATGTTCGGCGCCTTCGAGCTCGAGGCACCAAAGTTCCTGCGGGACCGCCTGCAAGGTTCCGGCGGCAGCAACCGTGGCGGCGTGGTTGGCGTCTTCGCCATGGGCATGGTGGCCGGACTCGTGGCCAGCCCCTGCGTCGGGCCTTTCCTGGCCGCGCTGCTGGTCTGGGTCGGCACCACCGGCAACTGGGTCCTGGGCTTCTTCTCCCTCCTCACCTTCGGCATCGGCATGGGCATCCTGCTCATCGGCGTCGGCACCTTCCCCGCACTGCTGGGCAACATGCCCCGCAGCGGCGGCTGGATGGACACCGTCAAGAAGGCCATGGGCCTCCTCCTGCTGGCCATGGCCTTCTGGTTCGTGCGGCCGGGCATCTTCCTGCCGGCAGCTATTTTCTACCCCTTGGTGGGCGCAACCACGGTGGTCGTGGCTGTCTTCATCGGTGCTTTCGACCCGGTGGCACCGGGCGCCCACTGGTGGGAGCGCACGCGCAAGGGAATCGGGCTCATCGTCCTGGTCACCGGGTTGTACCTGATCGTGGGCTCGTTCCTGCGGGACGATTCCTTCCTGCCGGCCATCACACCCCCCGCCCCCACGGTGGTAAGGGCGCCGGTGACCGCTGTTTCCACGACCCCGGCGGCGGAAGTGCCGGCGACGGTCCTGCCGGCCAAGGTTCCCTGGACCAAGATCCACACGGGGGAGAACGTGCAGACGTTCCTCGACGAGCAGCGGGCGGCTGCCGTTGCCGCCGGCAAGCCCGTCATGATCGACTTCTGGGCCGAGTGGTGCGTGTACTGCCGAAAGCTGGACAAGGCGGTTTGGAACGTCCCGGACATCGTCGCCGAGAGCCAGCGTTTCGTCGTCCTGAAGATCGACGCGACCGCCCCGGACGACGACGAGATGGCGGCCATCAAGGAGGAGATGCGCGTGCCCGGCCTGCCCCGGATCGTGTTCATCGACAGCCGTGGCGAGATCCTCCATGGGCGGACCTCGGCCTTCAAGCCGGCGGGCGAGATGCTCGAACTGATGCAGAGCATCCGCTAGTCGACCGACGAACGAAAGCCCGGCGCGACACGTTGGTCGCGCCGGGCTTTTCCGTACCCGTGGGTCGTTACTGGAACCGGACCTCCGAGCGGTAGTCCACATCGAAGACCTTCAGCACGCCGCCCGCCTCGTTCTCCGTGAGGATCTCCGGCATGCCATCCCCATCGATGTCCAGCAACTCGATCCGGCTGAAGAACTGCTCGTCCTCCCACTCGATGTCGCCGGTCACCGAATCGACCACTTGGCCCGAGTTGAGCACGATCTCGTTGAGCCCGTCCCCGTCGACGTCACCGCAGCGGATCGCCGTGGCCTGGTACTGGTTGATGCTCGTGTACTCCTTGTTGAAGGTCGTGCCGTCCACGTAGACCAGCTTGTCATCGACCAGAAGCACGATCTCCAGTTGCTCATCCGCGTCCAGGTTGGCGGTGGTGAAGCAGGTGATGGAGCGGTACTCCCCCGCCAGGGATTCCCAGCGCGGGCCGTAGCCGTCCAGATCCCAGACGTAGACCTTGCCGCTGTTGGTGCGGCAAAGCAGGGAATCATCAAAGCCGTCGCTGTCCAGGTCGGCCACCAGCAACTCCTCGGGCGCACCGCTCAGGCGCGAACTCTTCCACACCCGCTGCACCGTCTGGGCGTTTGCACGGAAGATCTGCACCGTGCCGAAACGTTCACCCACGGCCAGGAACATGCCCTCCTCCCCCGACAGGGGCTCGAACTTGGCCAGGTGGTCGAGGCGGTCCGCCGCCCAGGACAGCGCCTGGTACTGGCCGTAGGAAAGCTCCGACTGGGCGGACGCCCCGGGCACGATCGCCCCGAGGACCCCGGTGAGCAGGAATGTGGTCAGCAGCGTCCGTCGCAAGCAGGTCATGGTGCACCTCGCAGGGAGATGACGTCCGGGCGGGACGCACCGTACAGACGCCGGGTAAGGGAGGGGTGACGGGATCAGTATAGGTCATCGGAGGGCGGCGGTCACCACCGGGATTCCTGACGCCCTACTGCCAGGACCAAGCCGGGCTATTCGGGGAAGGGAATGCCGGCCCCCACCTGGAGCGACCATACGCGGTAGTTGAGGTCACGATGCAGGTGGTACCGGAACTGGGCCTTCGCCAGGAAGAACCAGCGATGGTCGTGCCACCACTCCTGCCCCAGCTCAGCCACGGCGCAGAAGTACTTGTCGGTGACGACACCGTCGGTGTTGGGCACAGTGAAGCGCGCGGCGCCCAGACCCAGGCCCAGGAAGGGGACGACCTCCGTGGAGCCCTGGCCCCGGTCACCGAAGTAGCGGCGGATGATGCCGTCGATGGCCAACACCTCGTCGTTCTCGCCCAGGCTCTGGTGATCGACCTGGATGACCGCACCGGCGTTCCAGTCGTAGAGGAAATCGAGGAAGTTCACCGCCGAACCCGGCCGGAAGATGATCGCACCCCCATAGCCTACCTCACCCTGGCTCCAGCCGGAGTTAAGTCCGCCCCCTGCAGACAGAAAGCCCGACAGGATGATGGGTTCCTCGAAGGGACGATGGAGATGACTGCGGGGCAACTCGAGCCGATGGTTCGGCGGAGTGGATCGCTCCTGGGCCATCGACGACGGGGCGGTGACAAGCACGAGCACAGCCACGGCGACGGCCGGGCCCCACCTGATAACCCCACGGAACTGGCTTTGATTACGGTGTGGCAAGGTACCTCCTGGCGGCCTCCAGACCGCGTTTGCCCGCTCCACTGCAATCCCGGTGCCAGAACGAGCAACGACCGTTGTCGCCGCGCAGGGATTGGTATACGCTCATTCCGTCACGCAGCCCGCCATCCGGAACCTGACCGGCCGCACCAACCGGGTGGATTCCTGACACCCATGAGGACACCATGTCCACCCCGCCCCCTCCGGACTCCTTCCTCACCCTCGCCGGTTGCGGCGAGGCCGAGACCCGCGTCCAACGATCCCGCTTCATTGCCCGGACCACACCTGCGGCCGAAGAGGAGGCCGTCCGCGCCCTGGTCGACGAGATGACCCGGGACTACCACGACGCCCGCCACGTGTGCTGGGCCAGTCGTCTGGGTGCAGCCCCGACCCTGGAGGCACGGACCGACGCCGGGGAACCCGCCGGCACCGCGGGCGCGCCGATCCTGACGGCCCTGCGCCAGACGGGTGTGGTCGACGCCGTCTGCGTCGTCGTGCGCTACTTCGGTGGGGTCAAGTTGGGCACCGGCGGGCTGGCCCGGGCCTACGGCGAGGCGGCCGGCCTCGCCCTCGCCGCGGCGTCCCTGCGCACGGTGCTGCAGGGGCGGCTCGTGGAGCTCGTGTTCCCCTACCCCCTGCAAAAGACGGTCCGCCACCTTCTGGAAAGCCACAACGGCCAGGTGCGGGGGGAGGACTACGCCGCGGAGGTCACGTGGCAGGTTTGGCTTCCCCACTCCCGGCGCGAGAGCTACCTGTCGGCGCTCGTCGAGGCCACCGCCGATTCCGTGATTGCGACGGACCGTGGCGACGGCACCGCCTGAGCTACGTACGATGACGGTTGTGCCTCCGAGATTGTGTCCTTCCTGCTCCCCTTTCCGGTGTGACCGGTGAGAGGAGTTCTCTAGAACGCCATCTTCAACTCATGCCGCCTCTGCTTCGCCAACGCCCTGGTCCCCACACTTCGTTCGTAGTACGCACCCCAACGAGGCGGCAACTCAATGCGCGTCCTGAAGATCCGCCCACTCAGGATTTCCTGGATCGCTAACGGCCTGTCCACCATCCCCCTAGTCATTGCAGGCGTAGGACTGCCTCGTACCTTCTCCCGCCGCCCTTTCACGTAGTTGCGCCAGACCAGCAGGATCGCGAGACGCTCAGCACTCGCCTGCCGACGTTTTGACCAAGCGATCGTCTCACGCTTGTGGTTCGCGTTGCTGTGACGGATCA
>JAUUZX010000131.1 GCA_030592025.1 bacterium
ACTTGAGCAGCGTCAGCTTCCGACTCAACGTGACCCTGCCGATCTTCACCTGGCACAGGTAGACACCTGCGGAGGCGCGGCCGCCGTCATGGGTGCGGCCGTCCCACACGAGCCGGGTTGCCTGATCCTGCGCCGGGCCAGTGTAGAGATTCCGCACCCTGCGGCCGGCCAGGTCGTAGATCGACACTTTGATGGCGCCGGCCGAATGCGGTAGCGACAGCACGATCGTGGTTTCGCCCGACATGTCGAAGGGATTCGGCCAATTCCAGAACGCGAACACGGGCGGTTCCTGGCCGGACCCGATCCCGGACAAGGGAAAGCCGAGCACGGCCGCAATCTCCCGCGGATCCACGCGGGGGTAGATATCGCTGCGGTCGGTAGCAAAGCTGCCCTGGTCCATGAAATGGAGACTGTAGAAGGGCAGGTTCATCGAGCGCCCCGCCACGGGATCGACGATCTCCCGGAAGCCCATGTTGATCCCCCCGCCACAGACCAGGCAGTTGTTGACGCCGCGCAGGAGGTGGTCGATGGCGTAGGTCTGGTCGGGCAGGGGCCCCTCGGGAAGCTCCTGGATCCGGGCGGCCAGGTTTTCGGCAAGCTCCCGTCCGTCGGGCACCCCGTTCATGTCCTCATCCGGATCATCGGGGTTCATGCTGAAAGCGACCTCTTCCTGGGCCAGCATGCCGTCGCCATCGGCGTCGCCGTCGACCGGCAGCCAGTGGGCGGTGCCGTTCCCGGTCAGCACGGAGTGCAGGACCGTCGGCAGGAGGCGCCCTTCGTTGTAGCTCCCGTCATGGACGAACCCTCCGTGGGCCAGCGTGTGCAGGGCGACGAAGGGCACCTGCACCGAGATCTGCTCGAGGGGGTTCACCAGCTCCGCAAAGCCCATGTTCAACGTGATGCCGCAAACCTCGCACTGCTCGACGCCGTCCATCAGCCATTCCATCAGGTAGGGCTGGTCGGTCATCACTTCGCGGGGCAGGGCGGCGATGAGAGATACGAGATCCTCGGCGACCTGCGGACCGTCGTCGAGAGAGTCCCCATCCGAGTCGGGGTTTCCGGGGTCCGTGCCAAGGAGCAGTTCTTCCTCGGACACGAGGCCGTCGTCGTCGGGATCGGGCTCATGCCATGGGAGCAGGTGCGCGGGGTCGCTAGGCAAGAGGATCTTCTTGAGAGTATCGAGGTCCGCGCGACCGACGTTGATGGTACCGTCGAACGAGAGACTCCCGTGCTCCAGGTAGTGCAACGCGATGAAGGGCAGGGCAACCACGAGCCCGCGCTGTGGATGAAAGACGACAACGGACCCCATGTTCACGATCTCGCCGCAGATCGTGCAAGTCTCGAAGCCCCACATCGGATGGTCGTTGACCTCGACCCCCGGCGGTGGGGAGGCGATCAACTGCCTCAGGAGCAACGCCGTCTGGACACCGTCCGGTACGGTGTCCCCATCGGTGTCCGGATTCCACCAATCCGTCCCCCGGATGACCTCTTCGGCATGGGACAGGAAATCATGGTCCAGATCGTCGGCGACCGGGAGTTGGTGCGGGTCTTCCGCATAGGCGATCCCCGCCGCGCCCAGCACGAGAGCCAGCGAAGCGGCGAGCTTGCCGGTCACGTTCCATCGGCAACCGACGGGTTGGCGAGAGCGAACCTCTCGCGAACCAAGGAGCCGCAGGCACTCGTCGTGAACCTGGCGGTACTCGCGCAGCAGACCCGGCGTGGTCACACAATCCCGGCAAGCCCAGTGGAAGAGGATCTCCTGGTCCTGCGGGTTCAGGCCGTTGTGGACGTAGGGATCTCGTGCGTAGGTATCGACGCAGCAGGACGGGTAACCGAAGAGTTGACCCTCCAGTCGCACCGCATCGAGAGAATGCCTGAAGTTCGTGCCGTCGAAACGTTTCCGGTAGAGATCGGTGCGGCGGCTGTCGCGGGCGAAAACGGTCTCGACGCGTTTGCGGCCGATCCGCGTGCGCCGGGCTACGGTGTCGAGAGCGAGCCCGCTGGACCGTATGAGGTCACCGGCTTCGCTACCGATACATCCTTCCCACCGGCTGAGCGGTTTCAACCCGCTGTGGGTCAACATCACGAGATAGGCCAGTTGGAAATCCAGGCGAGAAAGATCCTGAGTCCACATCCCATCCTCCCCTGCTAAAAGGAAACGTCGCGGCAATCAACAACCGGGAGTTCGCGGGCAGTCCTGGAGATGCGGTCGCGCCGGAAGGGGCAGGAGAAGGCAGGGTCGGAGATGGGCAGGCCAGGTTGAGGTGCACCCGTCATCCACCGCCACAATCCGGGACGGATCCGCGAAGTTTCCATTCCCGGTGGGCTGCATGGTGAATATAATTGATTTCGGTCAGTCATCATAGTCGAACGCCGTTTTCGGCTTGAGAGACGAGGCGACCGTGCCCGTCCCGCGGGAAAGGAAGAAGCATGAGCCCCAAGGAATTCGAAGGCATCGTGATTGAAGAGGCTCCCAGGGACGCGGTCCCGAAGTGCCCCTCCTGCAGCAAGCAACTCGACAAGGTATGGATGAAGAAGAGAGGCTTTGGGGTCCTGGAGCAGAAGCAGATCATCATGTGCCCGTACTGCCAGGCGTTTCTCGGGTATGGGGTTTTCGGCGCGCGCTGATCCGTCTCAGTCGTGGACCGCCGGAAAAAATTTCCGCACCTCTGCCGGGTAGCCGGCGACCAACATCCGGTAGTCCTGCAGATTCCGGGCTGCCTCTTCAGCTTCCAGCCCCGTTGCCCTGGCCAGATCGTTCGCCTCGACGGCGTCGCCCCCATCGCCATGGGCGGCCAGATGGGCGAAGGCGAACAGGTCCCGGAAGCGCGCGCCCTCTTCCGTGGTGACGAATCCCGACTTGTCGACATCGGCCCCCGGCCCCAGCAGGAGGATGCGCTCGTGCAGTTCATCCTGCTGATCCTCGATCTGTTTCTTCAACTGATCCGGGTCGGCCTGCAGGTTGAGGCAGGCGTCGTTGCGGAACCGGGCCAGGCAGCGGCCGCTGGCTTCGTCGACGCGGTAGGTCACCGAGATATGGCCAAGTTGAATGCCGGCCACCTCGCGGAGGGAATAGTAGGCGTCCTCGTCCATGTGGGCGTCTTCGGCACGGGCCCGGGGGTCGTCGCCGCCGGAGCCGCCGAAGGAGTTGAGGAGCCGCTGGCCGTAGAAGATCGCGAGGGTGCAGACGACAAGGTACAGGATGGCCTGGTTGGGCTTGCGCATGGTTCCGTTTCCTCTGCTGGCTTTGCGTCCAGGGAGTGCTCACAGGAAGATAGTAGAAGCACAGCCAGGTTATCCAGCCCGGCGCGGCTGATTTCGGGCGGACGGTCTGCTACATTCCGTCCACGGCCCCAACCCAACCCATGCCCAGGTGGTGGACATGACCACATGGATCGTGCTGCTTCGCGGCATCAACGTCGGCGGCAGGAACGTTCTGCCCATGAAGGAACTCGTGCGGGACCTGAGCTCGCTCGGTCTCGATGACGTCAGGACCTACATCCAGAGCGGCAACTTTATTTGCCGGTCGTCACAGAAGGATGAGGCGGCCCTGAGCATCGAGATTGCCGAGACGATCGAGCGCCGTCATGGTTTCCGGCCGCAGGTCCTTGTCCTCGGCGTGGATCAGCTGGCGGAGGCTATCGCCGCCAATCCTTTTCCCGAGGCTGAAGGCGATCCGAAGACGCTCCATGCGTTTTTTCTGGCCTCGGTGCCGACGGCGCCGGATCTCAACGCGTTGGCGGCGGCGGCGGTGCCCTCCGAACGGTTCCACCTCACGGGCCGGGTGTTCTACCTCCACGCGCCCGATGGCATCGGCCGGTCGAAGTTGGCGGCGCGGGTCGAGAAGCTGCTGGGGGTGGCGGTGACGGCACGGAATTGGCGGACGGTGAAGAAACTGCAGGCCATGGAGAACGGTCCTCGATGAGGCACCGCCGGTCCCCGTTTCAAATCCCGATCCTCTCCGCCCGCCCGGCACAGAATTCGACGACACCCACCGTCGTGAGGTTGACGACCTCCTCCACCGTTGCGCCGTACTGGAGCAGATGGACCGGCAACCGCGTGCCCATGAGCATCGGTCCGATGGGCAGGGCCTCGGCCATGTAGTTCAACGACTGCATGGCGAGGTTGCCCGACTGGAGATCCGGAAAAATCAGCACGTTGGCGTCTTCGTCCAGGCTGGAGAAAGGGAAGTACCCCTTGCGCAGATCCCGGTCGCGGGCGATGGCCAACTGCATCTCGCCGTCGACCACCAGATCGGGGGCCCGCTCCTTCACGATCTCGGTGGCGCGCTGCACCTTCGCGACGTAGGCATGTTCCGAACTGCCGAAGTTCGAGAAGGAGAGCATGGCCACGCGGGGCTCGATGCCCAACGACCGGCTCATGGTGGCGGCCAGCAGCGCGATCTCCGCCAGTTGGTCGGCGTCGGGATCGATGTTCACGGCGCAGTCGGCCATGACCACCACCTCCTTCGGCAGCAGCAGCAGATAGTGGCTGGAGATGCGGCTGACGCCCGGCGCCGGTCCGATCACTTCGAGGATGGTCTGCAGCGTCTCGGTGAAGTGGGTCGACAGGCCGGCGATCATCATGTCCGCATGGCCGCTGTGGACCATCATGGCGGCAAAGTAGTCGCGCTGATGCATGCACTCCATGGCCGAATCTCGGATGACCCCGCGTCGGTGACGCATGGCGAAGTAGGCGTCGACGTAACCCTCCAGATCCGTCGACCGCTCCACGTCGATGATCCTCGCTCCTCCCATGTCCAGGCCCAGATGTTCGATTCGTTCCCGGACGCGGTCCTCGGGCCCCAACAGGATCGGCTCGACGATCCCCTCGTCCATGAGGATGCTGCAGGCCCGGATCAACGTGTCGTTGCAACCCTCGGGGAACACGACCCGCACGCCCTTGTGGCGGGCGCCCATGGTCAGCTCGCGCATCTTTTCCCGTCCCGTGCCGATCCTGACCGACAGGCTTTCCTGGTAGTCGGATATGTCGGCGGGCAGTCGGGCCACGCCCTCGCGAACAGCCTGCTCGGCGACCGCCATGGATTCGCGGACGAAGATGCGTTGGTCGATGGGTTTGGGCAGGAGGTACTCGGGCCCGAACGTGAAGTGCTTCCCGCCATAGGCGCGTTCCACCTCCTCCGGAACCTCTTCGCGAGCCAGCTCGGCCAGGGCCCGGGCAGCGGCCAGCAACATGCCCTCGGTGATGCTTGTGGACTGGACATCCAGGGCGCCGCGGAAGATGTAGGGAAAACTCAGGACGTCCATCACGGCGTTGGGGAACTGCCCCAGTCCCGAAGCCACGATGACATCCTGGCGGGAGGACCGGGCCTCGGCGTACCCGATTTCGGGTTCGGGCGTCGCCAGCGCGAAGACGATGGGGTATCGGTTCATGGAGCGGATCATCTCCATGTCCAGGACGCCGCCGGCCGAGGCCCCGATGAAAACGTCGGCGCCGGCGAGGCCCTGCGCGAGATCGGCCAAGGGGGAGGTCACGGCGAAGGCCCGCTGGTAGTCATCGAGCCCCTTGCGGTCGGGATGCACGAGGCCGTCGACGTCGTACATCAGGAGGTTCTTGTCGGCGACCCCCAGCAGGCGCAGCAACCTCGCGCAGCCGATGCCGACGGTGCCCGCGCCGCACAACACGACCCGGGCCTCGCCGACCTGCTTGTCCACGAGTTCGAGCGCGTTGATCAACGCGGCCACGGCAACGACGGCCGTGCTGTAGAGGTTCTCGTG
>JAUUZX010000342.1 GCA_030592025.1 bacterium
CAATGACCTGGCGCGGTCGCTGCTGGACGACTCGGCGACTCGTGAACGGCTGGCTGACATGGTACGCGGCGAGCAGGTGCTTTACGACTGGGTGCGCGAGACGTGGTACCCGCGCCAGGTGGCGGCGTACGGCGGGGGGCTCGAGGCGGCGACGGATCGTCTGTACACGGACCCGGGGGCCGGGTTCAACCCCCTCAACGACCGGATCAATCGGGCCATCTGGAAGCTCTGGTTGAACCCCTGGCAGCGTTTTTTCAGGGGACGATCCTAGGTATGGTCTTGGGGTAGGCTTTAGGCCACATTTGTGGGGTTTTCGTGATCTTGAAACTCCAAACGTGCTATTATCCCACGATTGTTGGAATTGGTTGTGCCTTCGAAATTGTGCCTGGCCAGTTTTGGGTCGGTTTTTGGCGTTAATAAATCAAACCAATGGTGTTGCGAGTCAAAATATGATGACCAGGAATTGGCGGACACATTTTCAGAGGCACAACCTGATCGCCCCGCTGTTGATGGTGCCTTGCCTCGCCGTGGGCGGCGTGTGCCTCGATCTCGACGCCCACAACTCCGGTGTCGTCACCCAATGGATCAGCTCCAACAACCTGGACGAAGAGGGCAAGGTCCTCATCGAAGGCAGCGCCCTGTTCGTCGGTGGCCTTGGGGTCTACGTCTTCGACCTGTCGGACCCGGCGCGCCCCGTGAAGAAGGGGCTGGTGACCGGATCCGCAGCGGTTTGCCAGCCCCAGGTCGTCGTGGGGGACTACCTGATCGTCACGGACCAGGCCGTCGGCCTGGTGAGTTTCGACGTCACGGATCCCTTCGCGCCGGACGCCGTGGATACCCTGCCTCGGCACCTCGACGACGTTGTCCATGTCGGGTCGGTGCTGTATGGGGCCGCCGGTCCCACGCTCTCCATCATCGACGTCGCCGACCCGACCGGGATGCGGGTGACGTCGGAGTTCACGCTCCCGGGGCCGGCGGCGTCCATGGTCGCCGGGGCTTCCCGTCTGTACGTCGTGACCGGTGACAGCAGTTGTGTGTTGAATGTCTACGACGTGGGCGATCCCCCATCCCTCTCGTTGAGGACGTCCATTCCCCTGGGGGGCCGCTGCGTCGATCTCGACATCGACGGGGACCGGCTGTTCGTCCCGCTCCTGCACGCCAACCAGTTGCAGATCTACGACATCAGCACGGAGGCCGGACCGGTTCTCGCGGGTTCGTACGGGTCGGGTGCGGCGGGCTGCAAGTTCGTGGACGTCGACGGTGACAGTGCCCTGGTCGTGACGACCTCCCCCGACGACGGCAGCGGTGACCTGGTCGCCGTCATCAACGTCTCCGCCCCCGCGGCCATGATCCTCGAAGGGACGCTGACGAACTTCCGTTCTCCCTCGCGCATCGCGTGCCGGGACGGCTTCGCGTACGTCAAGGACGGCTCGTCGTTGACGACCATCGACCACGGGCGTCCGCTGCTCGGGTGGTTGGGGCAGGCGCAAGGTGACCCGGGCCATCATGTCGTCGCATCAGGACGCTACCTGGTCGCATCCAGGCAGAACGGATTCACGATCTACGATATCTCCGACTCTGCCGCCCCTGTGGCCACGGGTCGCCACGACGAGGGCCGCACGACGGGGTTGGCCATGGCGGGATCGGTCGTGTTCCAGGGGGTGTCCTCCGCCGGGAACGGTGGGGGTTCCGTGAGATCGTTCGATATTTCCAGGCTCACGAAGCGCGCCCCCCTGGGAGAACTGGACCTGGTAAGCGACGTGCACCTGCTCGCTCTCGACGGTGACCACCTCGTGGTCCACGGCGCCGACAACGTCATCAGGTTCATCGACGTTTCGGATGCCTCCGACATGGTGGTCGTCGGGAGCGTGGCTCTGCCCGCCCTGCGGTCCTTCCCCATGGACATGGAGGTGGCGTGGCCGCACGTCTACATTCTGAACACCCGCGGTGAGCTGCATGTCATCGACGCCGGCACCTCCGAGGTCCCGGTGCACGTCGCCAGGCTCATCGGTGCGAGCGGGTCCCATTCCGGAGAACTCTGCCTGGCGGACGGCCTGCTCCTCGCTTCGTCGCGGTACTGGATCAAGGTGTTCGACCTGACGAAGCCGGCTCGCCCCAGGTACGTGGGCACGGAACATGGTTTTGCCCAGCCGGGGATCAACGATCTCGTTGCCCACGACCGCATCGTCTACTGCATGCTGACCGGCGAGAACGTCGCGGTCCGCGATTTTTCGGATGTGCACGACGTCAAGCAGATCGGTTGGTTCGCCGTCGACGGGACCGCCCGCGACAAGGTCCTGGCGGTCACGAATCACGGCCTGGCCATCGCAGCGAGGAACACCCTCGTCATGGCGCCGTTGCAATGCACGGACACGACCAGGGGTCTGCCCGTGGCGGTGGCGCCCCGGCGGATCCACTGCAGCCCCAACCCCTTCGTTGCCGGGACCACCCTGAGTTTCGCGCTGGTCGAAGCCGGCGAGGCCGTGCTCGACGTCCTCGACCTGGCCGGGCACCGCATCGACCGGATCTGGAGCGGGTGGCTCGACGCCGGCGACCACGAGTTCGAATGGAAGGGCCGGTCCCGCGGCCGGGGCAGCTCGCCGGGGATCTACTATTTCCGTCTGCGCACCGATGACGGGGACATGACCGCCTAGTGCGTTCGGGTGAGTTGAGGGCGGACATCTCCTGCCCGGATCCTCCCTGCCGCAGGGCGGACGTTGGTGCGGTTCACCCACCTCAGGCCGTGATGGCCACCCGCTTGGCGTGCCCCGTGGTCCGGGTCGGCTGATCGTCGGCGACCGTCTCGATGAACGCCGCGTAGTCCTCGGCGCCGCGGGATTTAGGCGCGTGTTCGAAGATGCTGCGGTGCCACCCGAAGGCTTCGGCCAGCTCCACGTTGATGCGGATCGGCGGGCAGAGTTTGGCCCCGAACTGTTCTCGCAGCGTCATCATCATCTCGCGGGTCTGGCGGGTGCGCTGATCATGGAACGTGGGCAGGACGTAGCGCAGGCGGAGTTGCTTGTTGTGGCGCCCCACCCGCTCCACATGGCGCACGAAGTCGAGCACCCCGGCAAGGGCCGCCGGATTCAGGGCCACCGGCGCGACGATGTCGTCGGCGCAGCCCAGCACGTTCACTGCCACGGCGTCCACCCCCGGCGCCGCGTCGATCACCACGACATCATAGTGCTTCGCCGCCGGGGCCAGGGCCTCGGCCAGGACCAGGTGACCGTCGTGATCACGCCGGGCGATGGCCAGGGCTGCCCGGGTCAGGTGGTGGTCGCTGGCCACGAGGTCGAGGTTCTCCCGGGCGCGGGTGGCGGCGTCCATCACGCCCGCTTCGCCGGTGAGGACCTCGGTGAGGGTGATCTCGGGCACGACGCCCAGGGCCTTGCCGCACTGGCCCTGGGTGTCGGCGTCGACCAGCAGCACGCGGTGGCCGAGGCGGGCCAGGCCGTGGGATAGGTTGACGGCG
>JAUUZX010000269.1 GCA_030592025.1 bacterium
GATACGCAAAGCACGCTCTCCTGGGAGACGTATTTCGGCCCCGAGACCCTGGTCCTCATGGTTCTGCCCGACGGCAGCGGCCCTTCATTCGCCGAGGCACGCATGTGGCCCACCGGCGCCCTGGTCGACGGCAGGCTCCGCATGGACCTCCGTGACGACGTGGGCGCTCCTTTTGTTGGCTACTCCGCCAACGGCGTTTGGCTGGAACCCGATCTTCAGGGGGGAGTCATGGCCACCTGCCCGCAACCCGGAGTCTGTGAGATCCGCCCGGACGAACTGGTATCCAACGAGGCCGGCGAGTTCCATTTCTCCGCACCGCCTGCCGCCGGCGGCTGGAGCGACGGCCTCCTCCAGGGCTACGCGGGCTTCTCGCCCCTGCTCAGCGGCGCGGGTGTGGCCATGCGCTTCGTCAGCCCCGACATCAACGGCGACCTGATCGTGAACCTCACGGATTCCGGTTTCTTCGCCCAGGACCTGTTCGTCACGTACCATGTGCGTTCCGACTTCAACGCCGACGGCGTCATCAACCTCAGCGATTCCGGGTTCATGGCCACGTCGATCGGGATTGATTGCAACTAGGGGCACATCTCTGTCTGCCGGCGGGTCTTTTTGGCCCGCCGGTTGCATGTGCGGCATCAATATGACTTAATCAGTCCCGGTTCAACCCTTGGAGGGAAGCATGAAGACGCTCAAGACCGCCTGGGTCGCGGCAACCGTCCTCTCGCTCGTGCTCGTCGCCTGCAGCAGCGACGACCCGGCCACGCCCAGGAATGATGCACCCACGGCTGATTTCGACCTGGCGCCGGCGGCAGGCGAGGCGCCCCTGGCCGTGGCCTTCACCGACGCCTCGACGGGCGACCCCACGGCCTGGGCCTGGGATTTCGGTGACGGTGGCACGTCGACTGCACAGAACCCGGGCCATACCTACGTCGCGGCGGGCACCTACACCGTCGCCCTGACGGTCACCAACGCGGCGGGCGCCGACACCCGGGTCGATGCGGACTGCGTCACCGTGGATGCCGTCGTCGGTGGTGACCCGCCCGTTGCCGACTTCACCTACACGAGGGTCAACGGCGCGGCGCCCCTGACCGTCCAGTTCACCGACGCGTCCACCGCGGACCCGACGGTGTGGAACTGGGTCTTCGGCGACGGCGGCACGTCGACCGCACAGAGCCCGGGCCACACCTATGAGACCGCCGGCACCTACACCGTCAGCCTGACGGCGCATAACGCCTACGGCTCGGACACGGAGACCCGCACGGATCTCGTCACCGTCACCGATCCTGTCGCGCCGGCGGATGGCCTCATCGCCGACCACACCGCCACCAGTGCCTTCGTGTCCATCCCGGCGGACTGGGCCGACGCCGCCGCGGCCGATCTGCGTCTCTTCTACGGCCACACGACCCACGGCAGCCAGCTCATGTCCGGCCTGAACAAGGTGGAGGACGTCTTCCCAGCGTTCGATCAGCCGGCGGTGACCGAGATCAACGACGACCTGGGCCACAATGGCGATCTCACCTGGGTCGCGCCGACCCGCGCCCACCTGAATGAGCCCGGCAACGATACCAACGTCGTCATCTGGTCCTGGTGCGGTGGCGCCTCGGACAACACCGACGCGGGTATCGACGCCTACCTGGACGCCATGAATCAACTCGAGATCGACTACCCGGACGTCGTCTTCATCTACATGACCGGCCACCTGGACGGCACCGGGCCCGACGGCAACCTCTACGCCATGAACAACCGCATTCGCGACTACTGCGCGGCCAACGACAAGTGGCTTTTCGACTTCGCCGACATCGAGAGCTACGACCCGAATGGCACCTACTACCCGGACGAGACGGATGCCTGCGGTTGGTGCTTCGACTGGTGTGAAGAGAACACGTGCGGTCCCAACTGGGACTGTGCCCATAGTCACGCCTTCAACTGCTACCGCAAGGGCGAGGCGTTCTGGTGGATGCTGGCGCGGATTGCGGGTTGGGACGGGACGTAGAAGCGGGTCGACCAAGGAAGACGCCCGGGTTCTCTTCCAGCCGATCGCCGGAAACCCGATTCCGACAGCCAGAAGAAAACGGCCCCGGCGTCTCGCATGCACCGGGGCCGTCGCGCGGCGGGCAGTCGGCTACTTCAAGAGGGCCAACTTGCCCGCCTGCACTTCTCCATGCATCCGGGCCTCGTAGAAGTAAGTGCCCGACGCCACACCGGCGCCGGACTCGTCGCGACCGTTCCATTCCACCGAGCCCGAGCGCTCGACCCGACCTTCCATCAACGTCGCGACCAGCGCGCCGCGCAGATCGTAGACCCGCAGGCTGAGATGGCCGGGCCGCGCGATGGTGTAGCTGATCGTCGTGGACGGGTTGAAGGGGTTGGGGTACAGGGAAACCGCGAAGGCGTCGGCCAGCGGTATGTCGGCGGGTTCGAATGGATTGATGGACACGCCGAAGTAACTCACAACGTCAGACAACATCCGCGCGCGCGCCGGGAACCTGGCGTTGGCCTTTTCCCCCTCGAGCGGATCGGTGTGCACGTGGGAGAAGTCCCAGGGCAGGGTGATCACCCGCGAATCCGTCCCGGCGTGGACGTTGAGGATCAGGGCCGCGTATGGATACATGTCCAGATTGCCCTGGGGGTCGAGAAACTCGACCAACCTGACGCCGCCCCCGGTCGTGGTGACGGCGGTGGCGGGGGCCATGTCCGGACACTCGCCGAAGGCCAGCCAGCCCGAGACCAATGAAATGACCGGGTTGCCGCTCATCACCGGGCGCGCTCGCGGCGCCATCTGACCGCCCACGAGCGGCCGGATGTCACCCGCGACAAGGCTCATGCCGGTCCAGCCAGAGAACACACCGTCCAGGTCCTCGGCGATCTGGTGGCCGGTCAGGAAGATGTCCTTGCTGCCGGTCAGCAACCAGCTCTCCAGCAGAGACAGGTCGAGCTCCAGGCTCGTGTCCTCGAGACCGCCAGCATAGATCAACTGATCGTAGGTCTCGAGCTGCGCCACGGTGGCCGCCGTGTTCAACGCACGGCCTACCGGGTCGGTCGATTTGGCGTCGAAGATGTCGAAATTCTCGCCGAGCATGCCGACCACGCTTTGCATGGCGCCACGCCACTCGTCCCAATCCTCATCGCTGCCCGAGTCGTGCCACAGGAGGATTGACGGCTGTATGTACGTGCCGGGCTCGTAAGAGAGTTCGTACACGGTGGGCAACGCCCGCACGGTAAATGCCGGGTCGAAGGGGAGCCCATGTATGGTGGTGCCCCACTTGCTGCTGAACCCCGTCGTATCCGCCGGCAACATGCTCATGCGGATGTCGCCGCCGAGATCGTCCTCGGCCGCGAAGTAGTAGTGGAGCCGGTCACCGGGGAAGAGGAAACCCTCGTCCGGCAGATCCACGGTCCAGTCCGTGTCGACCGCGAAGACCAGATCCACCGAGCCGAGGTCCGGCAGACCCGACGTGCGGTACGGATCGAAGAGGTCGTTGCGGAACAGGCGGTAGTGCATCCGCGGCGTACCCGACACCGAGCCACCGTCGCGCGGCGCTATGCTCACCACGACCGAGTCGCCGGCGATGAAGGACGGCTTGCCCGCGAACCACCCCGGGTCGGCGATCATGTCGAAGCGCACGCTGTTGGTGCCGAAGTCGGCCGTGTCGACGACGCCGTTGGCGGGGAAGCCGTCCCGCGCCAGGTGCGCCGGGGCCGCGCTCATGGCCGGTCCGGGACGGGGCGAGGCCGCCACCCGCACGTTGTCGTAGTAGGGGGCCGGGGAGGCGTTTTCGCCCTCGTTGTCGGGCCAGATCAGGGGTGGGTACTCGAGGACGCCGAGGGCCACCTGGAGGTGGGTGGCGCCGGGTACGAGTTGGTGCCCCAGGCTGCGCGACGACCGGTAGGTGCCGGGTTCGGCGAGGTACAGGTATTCCGGCCCGACCCAGCGCGCGGTATCGACGTCGGCGGGATTGCCGGTCGCCACCGAACGGAGCACTTCGAAGGGCAGGATGTTGGGCATGCACGAGGGACTGTCGCAGACCCAGTTGAAATCGTCGTGCCGGTAGATGTCGTACTCGACCAGGATATCGTCCGCGCCTGGAGGCAGGGCGAGGGTCGGCGACACGGCC
>JAUUZX010000121.1 GCA_030592025.1 bacterium
GACCAGGCGCGCGAAGTACTGGCCGCTGCCCACGGCGCGGCCCTGGTCGTCCTGGCCGTCCCAGGTCGCCGTGGCCGGTCCGGCGGCCAGATGCGTGTCGACCAGACGCCGGATCCGCCGCCCTCGCAGGTCATGGATGTCGAGCACGACGCGACCGCCGTGCCTCACTTCATAGCGCAGCACGGTGCGGGGATTGAACGGGTTGGGGTAGTTTTCCAGGCGGCCCGCGAGGGGGGTCGGCGGGTCGTCCGGGGTTGCGCTGACGCTCGCGCCCCAGTCCAGGAACACGGGCACCTGGTGAGGCGAGGCCGGGTCGTTGCTGACGATGGTGATGGCGGTCTCGTAGGTGCCGACGGGCAGGCCGTCGGGGGTGATGACGACGGTGACGACGGCCGACGCCCCGGGGTCCACGGTGGTGGCCGCGACGCTGGCGGCGAGCCAGTCCACGGGATCGGTCAGGGCGCCGATGACCAGGGGCAGGGCGCCGTCGTTGTGGAGGGTGAAGGTGGCGGTAGCCGCGTGGGGCAGCGCGCCCAGGGCGGCGGGGATGTCGATGAGACCGGCGCCCGTGTAGTTGTCGCGTCCGGTCGAGGCCGGGCTCGAGGTCACGTCGCTCGCCGTGGTGTCGAGGGCCTGGACCAGCTGGAACGGAGAGAGATCGGGCTCGGCCTCCAGCAGCAGGGCCGCCGCGCCGGCCACCAGGGGGCAGGCCATGCTGGTGCCCGAGTAGGCCACGTAGCCACCGCCGCCGGCGGTGCTGGTGACCAGGTCGCCGGGGGCGGCCAGGTCGGGCTTCACGAGGCCCGGAGGCCAGGGGTAGTCGTGGTAGTCGGTCTCCCCGTGGGGGTTGTCGCTGTCCCAAACCGTGGGGCCGTAGCTGGACGAGCTCCACACGGCGCCGGTGTTCGTGAGGGCGCCCACGGCGATGGCCGCCGTGGCGCCGCCGTTGGGGGCGTGGTAGGGGCCGGGGGCGTCGGCGGGGCTGGTGATGTTGTGGGGCACGGCGTAGTGGCCGCCGTAGTTGTCGCCGTTGCCCGCCGAGATGATCCAGGGCACGCCGGCGGCCAGCAACAGCTCGGCCTGGTGCCGGTTGGCCACGCGGATCCCCTCGTCGGGGTTGGTCCAGCCGCCGGACAACGTGAACAGGTCGACGCCCCGGTCGAGGCCGAACTGGAGGCCCTCGGCCAGGTCCTCCAGGTAGCCAGGGACCACGCGCAGGGCCATGAGGGTGGCGCCCGGTGCGGCGCCGGTGGTGGTGCCGCTTGTCCCGTCACCCACGACCAGGCCCGCCGTGTGGGTGCCGTGGTGCCAGCTGGTGTCGCCGTCGTAGGGGTCGCTGTCGTCATCGACGAAATCCCAGCCGTGGTGGGGCCAGGAGACGCCCCCGTCCCACATGTGGTTCGCCAGGTCGGGGTGGTCGTACTCGACGCCCGAGTCCAGGTGGCCGACGAGGACACCGGCGCCCGTGAGGCCCTGGGCCCGGGCCTGGTCGGCGCCGATCATGGGCAGGTGCCAGGCGTCGGCCATGGGGGCGGCGACGGCCATGGGAGCGGTGTCGGCCATGGGAGCGGCGCCGAAGGTGCGTGACGGGGTGTCGTCGAGCCACAGGGTGCCCACCGCGGGGTGGCCCGCGAGTTGGCGCACCGCGGCGGGGGCGAGGTCGATCCGGAGCACGCCGGCCAGCCACAACGGGCGGACCGCACCGGCGAGGCCGGCTCCGTAGAGTTGCGCGAGATCGGCCGCGAGGGCGTCCTGATTGCGGGCGAGCTGGCTGCGGGCGGCGTCGATGGCGGCGCGGCGGCGCTGGTCGGGGGCGGCGCCGGCGAGCAACTCGCCGAGGCGCCCGGCGTCGAGCACCGCGGACGGTTGGATGACCACGGGCAGGAGGTCGTCACCGGCGGCCTTGTCCAGCTCGGCGGCCAGGCGCGGTGACACCGGTTCGATGTGGACGACGCGGCGCACCGGCGGGTCGGCGACGAGGTCGGCGATCCGGGCCTTGCCCACATCCGGCGCCATGACGACGACGATCTGCCCGGGCGAGATCCGCAGCTCGGGGTCGCCGGCGAGCCAGTTGAAGGTGCGGCTGACGAGGTTGTTGGACTCGTCGCTCTCGGCGACGTCACCCAGGGGGTCGAGGCGCACGGTCAGGGTGTGGGGGCCCGGGCCCACGATGAGAGGATGGTCCTCGACGGTGACGTAGGAGGCCGTCGGCAGGCCGGTCACGGTCCAGGCGGCGACCAGGACGGCATCCCGCTCCAGGTAGACGCGGAAGTCGTTGTCGGCGTCGGCGAGGCCCACGTTGGAGAAGGCGAAGCTCACGAAGGTCGTGTCGCCGGCGGCCACCCAGGTGTCCGTCCGTTCGCCGCGCACCGGGGCCGCGATGAGGCACGAGTCCCAGCCAGCGGGGGTGAAGGGCAGCAGGTCCGGCGCCAGGCTGCGGCGGCTGGTGTAGACGTTGTGGCCCTGGGTCGCGTAGTCGCGGCGGTCGATCCAGGCCGTGTGGACCGTGCCGCCGGCCCGCACGCCCGCCGCCGAGTGGAAGCTGGGCTCGACCCGGGGCTGGTCGCTGACCGTCTCGATGTCGCGGAAGAAACTGGTGTGCCCCGAGCCGCCGGCCAGGCGCGAGGCCAGGAAGAATTCGTCGCCGCCGGCGGGGGCGTCCAGCCACAGGATCCCCACGACGCCGTCCGCGGTGAAAACCGCCGGGCCCACGCTCTCGTACTCGTCGGCCACGATCTCGAAGGGACCGTACCAGGACGTGCCCCCGTCCCAGCTGTAGTTGTAGACGATGTCGCCGTCGGTACTGATACCGTCGGTCCAGTCGTGCTGGTAGACGACGAAGACCTCGTCGCCCTGGCCCGCCACCCGGGGAAGCCGCAGTTGTTGGGGGTCCAGCCCGTGAAGCTGGCCACGTCGTTGAAGCCGCCGGCGTAAGTGTCGACCGCCACGAGGATCTCCATCTCGCCGGTCCAGTAGTCGGCCTCGGCGTTCACGAAGGTCACGGTGCCGGCGTCCATGGTCACGTCGGGCCAGTAGTCGGGGTATCCGTCGGGCAGGAAGTAGTCGTAGGCGATGGACTGGCCGCCGTTGGTGGAGTACATCCACAGCAGCGTCCACTCGTACTGGTAGGTGCTGGTGTTGGCGGTGAGCCAGCTGCAGGCGATGAAGACGGTGGCGAAATCACCGGCGCCGCTGACGGCGATGGACGGCGTGGCCACCACCTCGCCCGTGGGCAGGCCGTAGGTCCAGGCCCAGGTGGACGGGTCGTTGGCCTGGGCGCTGCGGGTGCGCATGACGACGCCGTCGCCGGTCACCCAGACGATGTGCAGGTAGCCGCCGCCGTCGATGGCCAGCTCGGGCTGGAAGTCGTCGACGCTGGAGCTGGGCGTCTCCCAGGTGGTCCAGGTCAGGCCGTTGTTCTGGGAGCGGGAGACGTGGATGTCACGGTCGGTGCCGCCCAGGTCGGTGGCGGCGAAGACGGCGAAGAGGTCGCCGGTCAGGGGGCTGCGGGCCAGGGAGACGTGCTCGTCGTTCATGTCCGTGGGGTTGGCCAGGAGCTGGTCGGCGGTCCAGGGCAGGGCCGCGGGGGCCATGACGAGGCGGGGGCCGCCGGTACCGTCGGCGGTCGTGGTGTGGCGCATGAAGAAGGGGTCGGACAGGTCGACGGCGAGGGGGCGGGTCTTGGTGGCTGCGGGCTCGCCGGCGCCGGGGCGGGCGGCCAGGGCGGCGGCGTCCATGTCCCGCAGGGGCAGCACCGCGGTGGGATCGGCCTGGCGGGCGCTCACGCGACGGTGGCCGGGGACGGTTTCCAGAAGGCCGGCCGGCGGCAGGCGGTCCGATCCGTCGGTCAGGGTCCGGTTCGGGACCGTACGGGGCGCCGTGGGCGCCGTGATTTCTCCGGCGCTCGCCGTGGCGGCGGTCAGGAGGACCAGGATGGTCGAGGCCGAAAGTCGAGCGCGAGGTGTCATGTCCGCCTCTTTTACAGAAAAGACTTTATTTTGACGTATAATAAGTCTAGCACGATAAGGGAACTCCTGTCCATACCCTGCGGACGGTCCGCGTAAACGCCGATTCCCGGTGTTGCCGCGGGGGCGGCTAAACGCTATGGTGCCGGGGCTATGCTGCCTAGGCGTTCCCCATCCCACCCCTGAGGTGACCATGCCCCGTCCGCCCCGCCAGGAGAAGGTACCCCCCCGAATCTGGGCGTACGTGCTGCCGGGGGACTGGACGGTGCTGGTCGGCCGCAACGACCAGGACAACGACCGCCTCTCCCTGCGGGTGGCCAAGGCCAACGACTGGTGGTTCCACGTCAAGGGCATGCCCGGCAGCCACGTGGTGCTGCAGGTGCCGGCGGGGGAAGAGCCGGACAACGGGACGGTCAAGGCCGCCGCGGCCGTGGCCGCCTGGCACAGCAGGAAGCGCGAGGCGCGGACGGTGGCCGTCAGCGCGACCCGCGCCCGATTCGTCACCAAGCCCCGGGGCGCCAAGCCCGGCACGGTGGAGGTCCGCAAGGAAAAGGTCCTGAACGTGCGGCCGGCGGTGCCCGGCGAGCCGACGAGCTGGGCCGAAGGAGGTTGACCGTGGAGTGGTGGGCATGGCTGCGCGAACATTTCATCACGGACCCCTGGGTCCACACGGGCGTCATCCTGGTGACGGCGGTGTTGGGGGTGCTGCTGGTCCGGTTCGCGCTGATTCCTTTCCTGCGCCGGGTGGCGGGGCGCACGGCGTCGACCTTTGACGACAAGGTCCTGGACCGCCTCGCGCCGACCCTCATGCAGACCGTGTTCCTGGTGGCCCTGCACCGCATCGTCGTGGATATCCTGTCCGGTACCCGGGGCGACACCATCGCCGTCAGCATCCTGGTCACGCTGCTCGTGTGGACCTGGGGGCGCTTCGCCCTCAACGTGGGCGAGATCGTCTTCTTCAGCCTCAGCCGGCGGTCCGACCGGTTTGTTTGGGTCCAGCCCACGTCGCTGCCCATGGTCCAGTTCGCGTACAAGGTCCTGGTCATCGGCGTCCTGACCTACCTGCTCATGTCCGCCTGGCGCCTGGACCTGACCAGTTGGCTGGCCAGCGCCGGTGTGGCGGGCATCGCCTTGGGATTCGCCGCCAAGGACACGTTGGCCAACTTCATTTCGGGCATCGTCATCCTTATGGATGCCCCCTACCAGGTGGGGGAGTACATCATCGTCGACGGCGCCACCCGGGGCGAGGTCACGGACATCGGCATGCGCTCGACCCGCATCCTGACCCGGGACAATGTCGAGGTCACCGTACCCAACGCCGTCATCGGCAACGCCCTGATCGTCAACCAGAGCAGCGGCCCCACCCAGACCCTGCGGGTGAAGGTGGCCGCCAGCGTGGCCTATGGCAGCGATGTGGACCAGGTGCGCGAGGTCCTCACGGCCTGCACGGTCGGTCTGGCCCACGGCGACCGCAACCGAGAGCCGGTGATCCGCTTCGATGCCATGGGCGCGTCCAGCCTCGACTTCCTGGTCATGGTGTGGGTGGATCATCCCCGGTGGCGGGGCAAGATCATCGACGAACTGAACACGCGCATCTACAAGGCCCTCGGCGAGGCGGGCATCGAGATCCCGTTCCCCCAGCAGGATGTGCATGTGAAGGAGTGGCCGGGGCGGTGACGCCCGAAGGCGATTGAAACCTTCGGTTGTGCCTCTGAGAATGTGTCCGGCCCATCCCTTGCGGTGGGCCGGATATGCATCATCCCAAACATCCCACCAAATCATGGGCTCCACTCTTCTGCCCCAACCCCAACTGCAGGCACCACAACAACTCAGGCGATCCCTGGCCCTACAAGAAGATCGGCTACTTCCGGCGACACATCGCCCC
>JAUUZX010000216.1 GCA_030592025.1 bacterium
CCGATGAAACCGGCGTCCGGCTGGGCGGAATCGTCGGACTTTTCGTGGGCCGGGGTTTCCATGCCCTGTTCGGGTTGTGGGGTGGCCGAATTTTCCTGACTCTTTTCCTGATCGTGGCGGTAATTCTGATCCTCAAACCCTGGCTCGGTGGTCTGGCGGGTATCGTGTCCGGACTGGGCAGGGCACTGGGTATCATTTCCCGTGGCCTGCTGGATATCGTGAGCTGGCCTCTGGCCGCAGTGGCCGGATTGGGCCGGTGGCTTGCTGGCCTGGCTTCCCGTCTTTTCAGGGGAAGTGGTGAGGATGCCGCCATTGTGGATACCGCCGTTTCCGAAGACGACGAAGGGGAAGATGAAGCAGCCTCTCCAGGAATCAGGGAAAGGACACTGCACCAGGCGCCGGAACCCAAGCCCCAGCCAGTCGATAACCTGCCACAGGAGATCCCCGAAGAAAGGGTCCTGCCCGGGGCCACCGGGGAATTCGCGAGCGATGGTCCCGAATCCGGCCAGAGCATCCCGCGGCCAAAGCCCCGCAGGAAACCCAAGAAAAAAGCCGGACCCGTGATCATGCCGGGCCTTGAACTCTTGACTCCGGCCGGCCCGGAGGGGCAACAGGTTTCCGCCAGCGAGTTGGATCAGTCCGCCGACCTTCTCGAGGCAACCCTTCGTTCCTTCGGTGTGGAGGGTGAGGTCAAGGACGTCCGGCCGGGCCCCGTGGTCACGACCTTCGAGTACCAGCCCGGTCCCGGCATCCGCGTGAATCAAATCGTGCAGCGGAGCGATGATCTGGCCCTTGCCATGCGCGCCCGTTCCATCCGCATGGAAGCTCCCATTCCCGGTAAGGCGGCTGTCGGTATCGAAATCCCCAACCCGACCGCTCGCATGGTCCGACTGCGGGAAGTGCTGGAGTTGACCGGAACCGGGAAGCGCAATCCCCTTTCGGTGGTGCTGGGCAAGGACGTGGTGGGCCGGCCCGTGAGTATCGACATAGCGGCTTTGCCTCACCTGCTGGTGGCCGGATCCACCGGAAGTGGAAAATCCGTCTGTCTGAACTCCATCATCTGCAACCTCATCATGCACAATGATCCGTCTAGCCTTCGTCTGGTCCTCATCGATCCCAAGATGCTGGAGATGAACGTCTACAACGGTATTCCCCATCTGCTGCTGCCTGTGGTCACCGACCCGCGGGAATCCCTCAAGGCCCTGCAGTGGATGGTCTCCCAGATGGAGTTGCGTTACCGCCAGCTGGCCAAATGGTCGGTGCGGAACATCCTCCAGTACAACGAGAAGATCGAGCGGGGCGAGGTCACCGACGCGGAGGGCCAGGTCGTCGACGTGCCCATGCCCTACTACCTGACCATCGTCGACGAGTTGGCCGATCTCATGATCCAGATGGGCAGCGATTTCGAGGGGCCCATCACGCGGCTGGCCCAGAAGGCCCGAGCCGTGGGGATCCACCTCATCCTGGCCACCCAGCGGCCGAGCGTCGATGTGCTGACGGGGGTCATCAAGGCGAACGTCCCCTGCCGGATCGCCTTCCGGGTCATCCAGAAGAACGACTCGCGCACGATCCTCGACATGAACGGCGCCGAGCAGCTCCTGGGCAACGGCGACATGCTCTACCTCCAGCCGGGGCGGGCGTTGCCGGTGCGGGTCCACGGCTCGTTCATCGACGTGGACGAGTGCGAAGCCATCGCCGCCCACTGGCGCAAGTGGGAGGGGACGACCGAGGAGATCAGCTTCCAGGAGGCCGGTGGCAGCGGGGCCGACCACCGGGGCGAGGACGATCTCTTCGACGCCGCCATGCGGGTTGTCGTGCTCCACCAGAGCGGCTCGACCTCCCTGCTGCAACGACGCCTGCGCATCGGCTACACCCGGGCCGGCCGTCTCATGGACATGCTCGAGGAAGCCGGCATCGTCGGCCCCTTCACCGGGAGCAAGGCGCGGGAGGTCCTCGTCAAACCCGAGGATCTGCCGGAAGAAACCGGGGACGAATTGTGATGCGCCGCGTGTACTGCGCCACCCTCGGCTGCGACAAGAACCTCGTGGATTCCGAGGCCCTGCTGGGGAAGTTCCTCGGCAGTGGCATCGAGCCGGTGGCGGCCCCCGAGGACGCCGACATCTGGGTGCTCAACAGCTGTGGTTTCATCGACGCCGCCCGGACCGACAGCGAGGACGCCCTCAGGGACATGGCCGACAACAAGGGCGACCGGACCCTCGTCGTCTGCGGTTGCTGGTCCCAGGAGCACAGCGACCGCATCAGGCGAGACTTCCCCGAGGTGGACGTCGTGGCGGGGGTCGGGCAGTTCGACCGGGTCGTGGAGGCTTGCGGCGGCGCGACCGTGGTCCCGTCGGCACCGTCGCCCTTCCCCATGGCGGGACAACCCATCGTCGAGGAACCCATGTCTGCGCCCTACGGCGGCATGCTCGAGCGGCCCCTGCTCACGCCGCCCCACATCGCCTTCGTGAAGATCGGCGAGGGGTGCAACTGCAGCTGCACCTTCTGCCGCATCCCCCTGATCCGCGGCAAGCAGCGCAGCCGGCCCGTGGCCGAGGTGGTCGCCGAGGTGCGGGGGCTGGTGGCGCGGGGCGTCACCGAGATCCAGCTCGTCTCCCAGAACACCAGCGACTTCGGGCGCGACACGGGGGAGAAGCTGCTGGACCTGGTCACGGGCCTCGACGCCATCGACGGCCTGCGCCGTCAGCGGCTGCTCTACCTCTACGCCGGGCTGGTGTCCATCGACGACCTGCGCCGCCTCATCGACCTGCCCACGGTGGCTCCGTATCTCGACCTGCCCGTGCAGCACGCCTCGCCGCGGGTGCTCAAGGCCATGCGCCGCCCCGGCGGCCTGGCCGGCAGCGTGGAGTTCTTCGCGGCCCTGCGGGAGCATAACCCCGATGTCGTCCTGCGCTCGACGGCCCTCCTGGGTTTCCCGGGGGAAGAGGAGGAGGACGTCGAAATCCTGGCGGACTTCCTGGCCGCGGTCCGGTTTGACCACGTGGGGACCTACCGTTATTCTCCCGAAGCGGGAACACCGGCGGCGGACATGGACGAACGGGTTCCGGACGAGCTCATCATGGACCGTGAGGCCCTGATCATGGACCTGCAGATGGACATCGCCCTGGGCCGGCAGGAAACCCGTCTGGACCGCACCTGGTCGGCGGTGGTCGACGAGATCCTTCCCGCGGGCGAAGCCGACCTGCCCGGAGTGACGGCGGCCCTGGCCGAAGGCGTCTGGACCGATGACGCGGAACGCTCGCGGATGGCCGGTGTATGTGGCGACGGCGGTCTGCTGGCCCTCGCCCGCACCGAGCACTACGGCTACGATCTGGACGGCGGCGTGCTGCTGCCGGCCGGCGATCTGGTGCCGGGCACCTGGCTCGACGTCCGCTTCGTGGGCGTGAGTCCCTACGACACCTGGGCCCGACCGGCGGCGGCCGACGGGCGGAAAGGCAAGCCATGAACATGCGGGGACGGTACGAGGGGCGCGTGACGTTGCTGGCCGTGGCGGCGTTGGCCGTCGTGGCCCTGGCCGGAAGCGTCGGCACGGCGGTCGGGGACGACGGCGTGGCCGCACCCGATTCCATCCGCACGAACCTGTGGTTGACGGAAGCGCTGATGGCCGACGTGGTGAAGGCCGCCGCCAGGGTCCTGCCGGCGCCGCCGGCGCGGATCCTCATGGAGGACCCGGACAGCGATCCCGAGAGCGAGGTCTTCCTGGGCGTCGCCTCCCGTGAGTTCATGGCCGCGGGCTACGAACTCTTCCGGTCGGTGGGCGATGACGAAGAAGCCACGCCGCCGGAGACCGACGTGGATTTCGGTTACCGGGTCGCGGGCGTGGAGCTGAGTTACCCGGAGGTGGGGCGCACCCTCGGTATCTGGCGCCGCTGGATCGACCGTGACCTCACGGTGTCGGTCCACCTGGAGATCGTGGAGTCGGCCTCGGGCCGGGTCCTGCTCAATGACCGCGTAACGCGCACCTTCAGCGACCGCATCCCGGACGGGGTTTTTGACGACGTCGACTCCGGCATGTACACCTTCACGACGGCGGAGACCAGCGAGAGCGGCTGGCAACGGCGCACCGAGGAGATCGTCGTCCTCGGGGCCCTGGCCGGCCTGGTGGCCGTCTACTTCGCGAACACGAACAACTGAGCCGGTCGTGCCGGTTCCGGAGACGAGCATGATGACCAAGAGTCCACGTTCAGCCCGAGCCTGGAACTTGATGTTGGCGGCCGGGATCGCCCTGGTCGTCCTGGGGGGCTGTGGCCTGCACAACCCCCATCGGACGGGGACCTTCGAGCGTGGCGCCTACTACGCGGAGAACGGCAACAACCTCGAGGCTGTCGCGGCCCTCGAGTCCTTCATCCGGCACAACCCCACGGACAGCCTGGCAGCCGAGGCCCAGTTCCTGAAGGCCAAGACCTACATGGAGCTGGAGGAATTCCCCCTGGCGGTGGTCGAGTTCCAGATCCTGGGCAAGGACTACCCGACGAGCCCCTTCGTCGAGGACGCCTCATTCCTGGAAGGCGTGTCCTACCGACGCCAGGTCGGCTCCATCGAGCGCGACGTCACCGGTGCCTACGAG
>JAUUZX010000241.1 GCA_030592025.1 bacterium
ACCGGATAATCCCGCGCCCACAGCGCCTCGATGGTGACGCGCCCCATGCCCGGCCAGCCGAAGACGACCTCGACGACAACGGCGCCCCCCAGCAGGAAGGGCAACTGGAGCCCGACCAGGGTGATCACCGGCAGCAGCGCATTGCGCAGGGCATGCCGCCAGAGCAGGGCCCGTTCGGGGACCCCGCGGGCCCTGGCCACCAGGATATGCTCCTCCACCAGCACCTCGTCCAGACGCGCCCGCAGGTAGCGGGCCGTGCCCATGAAGGAACCCAGGCCGAGGGTGAGCACCGGCAGCACCAGATGCCGCGCCGTGTCGAGAGTCCTCGCGCCGGCGCCGAGGAACGCCGCATCCGGCGCCGACATGCCCCCTACCGGCGCCCAGCCGAGCTTCCCGGCGAACAGCATGATGAGCATGAGCCCGAACCAGAACGACGGCAGCGAGTAGAGGATGAGGCCCACCGTCTGCACCACGTGGTCGGCGGCCTCGCCCCGCCGCGCCGCCATGACGACACCGGCGCCCACGGCCAGCAGCAGGTGGAACATGTAGGCGCACACCGTGAGCAGGAGGGTTGGGCCGACGGCTTCGCCGAGGATCGCGGTCACCGGGCGATGCTGACGGAGGCTCGTGCCCAGGTCACCCCGGAGGGTCGCACCCAGATGGTGGACGTACTGCTCAAGCAGAGGCCGGTCCAGTCCGAGACGCGCGCGCATGAGATCGCGACCCTCGTCGGTCAGGGTTTCCTCGGCGACCTGCTGCAGGGGATCACCGGGGGCCAGGCGCACGAGGAAGAACACCGCCGAGGTCAGGACGAAGACCAGCAGCAGGGACGTGGCGAGGCGGCGCAGAAGCCAAGCGGACATGGGCACCCTTCGGTAAGGCGTGGATGGGACGCTGAGTGTAGGAATATCCGGCGCCACCGGTCAAGCAGGAGGAGCGGGCATCTCCATCTTCGCCACCAGCCCGAGGGTGGCCGCGAAGGCGCCGGCGAGATCCGGCGCGAGGGCGTCGAGGGCCGCACTGTCCAGGGGTCGGTCCAGAACCCGGGCCAGGTCCGTCGTCCCCGCGGCCAGAGCCTCCGGGGGCAGGGAGGCGCCGGGGTCGCCGGGCACCAGGAAGCGGAGCAGTTCGAGGTGGCCCGGCCCCGCGAGGATCGATCCGTGCTGCAGGAAGCAACCACCGCTGCGCCGCTGGGCGCTGCCGATGATCTTGCGCCCGCCGACGGCGATCTCGTAGCGGCCCGCGCTCTTGAAACAGACGAGCCCCCGGGCGTCCTCCCGTGACTCGCCGTCGGAGATCTCCGCGTCCACCCCCAGCCCTGCCAGGAAGCCCACGAGCGCTCGGTTGATGGTCATGTAGACGTCGTGCAGGGAAGAGCCGAAGAGAGGGCCCGGCGACGTGCCCACCACGGCGTAGGTCAACTCGTCCGCGTGGAGTATCGCCCGCCCGCCGGTGGGGCGTCGCACCACGTCGTAGCCGGCGGCCCGGGCCGCGCCCTCCGCGAAGTCACCGAGGTCCTGGTTGTAGCCGATGGTCACCGCCGACGGTTCCCAGCGGTAGATGCGCAGAACGGGATCGTCACCCGGGCGGTGTTCCGCCAGCAGTTGCCGATCCCGTTCCATGTTCGCGGTGCCCGGATGGGCGCCGTCCAGAAGAACCCGCAGGCGCCCGGGCTCAGCCACAGTTGCAGGGCCCGAGCCAGCGCAGGTCGGGCTGCCGGGCCGCCCGCGCCTCGTCCATGCGCCCCACGGGCGTGGTGTGGGGCGCGCCCAGCAACAGGTCCGGGTTCTCCCGGGCCTCGCTGTGGATGGCCTCCATGGCCGCCACGAATTCGTCCAGGCTTTCCAGGGACTCGGTCTCCGTCGGCTCGACCATGAACGCCTCCTCGACGATGAGGGGGAAGTAGATGGTCGGGGCATGGACGCCGTAGTCGAGGAGGCGTTTGGCAATGTCGAGGGTGCGCACGCCGTAGGCCTCTTTCCAGGCCGAGCCGCTGGCCACGTATTCGTGGAGGCAGCCGTCGGCGTGGGGCACGGGCATCAGGTGGCCCAGGCGTTTCAGGAGATAGTTGGCGTTGAGCACGGCGCACTCCGAGACCCTGGTCAGACCGTCTCCCCCGCAGCTCAGGATGTAGGACAGGGCCCGCAAACACACCCCGACATTGCCGAAGTGGGTGTGGATCGCCGCGTCGCGGGGGCCCCGGGGAACGTCCGCCAGGTTCCAGCCCCGTGCGTCGTCACCGGTGATGTGCGGGCCTGGCAGGAAGGGCGCCAGCTCATCGGTCACGCAGATGGGTCCGGCGCCCGGCCCGCCCCCGCCGTGGGGCGTGCTGAATGTCTTGTGCAGGTTCAGGTGCACGACGTCGAACCCCATGTTCCCCGGCCGCGCCTTGCCCATGATGGCGTTCATGTTGGCGCCATCCATGTAGAGGCGTCCGCCGGCGTCGTGGACGATGTCCGCCACCTCGCGGATGTCGCTCTCGAACAACCCGAGGGTGTTGGGGTTGGTGATCATGATGCCGGCGGTGTGGGGGCCCACCGCGGCGCGCAGGATGTCCAGGTCGATGCGGCCGTCGGGACGCGACGTGATGGTGCGCGGTGTGAGACCGGCAGTCACCACCGAAGCCGGGTTCGTGCCGTGGGCGCTGTCGGGGATCAGGATCTCCGTGCGGTCGGACTCGCCGTGGGCCAGATGGAGGGCGCGGATCACGAGCATACCGAGGTACTCGCCGTGGGCGCCCGCCGCCGGGATAAGGCTGCAGGCGGCGAAGCCCGTGATCTCGCACAGGAAGGTCTCGAGCAGCTTGAGCGCACCCAGCAGTCCCTGGATATCGGCCACGTCCTGATCGGGGTGGAGGTCGGCCAGGCCGGGCAGGGCCACCACCTGCTCGTTCACCCGCGGGTTGTACTTCATGGTGCAACTGCCGAGGGGGTACATGCCCCGCTCGATGTGATGGTTGAGGTTGGACAGCGCCGTGAAGTGCCGCATGACCTCGGGCTCGCTCAGGGACGGCAGGTCCGCGGGCTCCCCGCGGCGGCAGGCATCGGGCAGGTCGATGGCCACCTCTTCACCGTCCCAGCGCGGGAACCTGAGGGCGCGACGTCCGGCCCGGCCCTTGTCGAAGACCGAAGCGGGCAGGCTGGCGTTCCAGCGTCCCGGCGTGCGCACGGCATCACTCATGGCCGACCTCCTCCCCGTCGAGGAATCTCTCAAGCAGATCGCCGTAGATCTCGATCTCCGACGCGGTGCGTTTTTCCGTGACGGCCACCAGCAGGTCGCCTGTGCCGCAGCCCCCCACGCCATCGAGGAGGATGCCTGCCAGCACGCCGTGGGACCGGGCGAAGGCCCGGAAGTCGGCGGCCGGACGGGGCAGTCTCAGCACGAGTTCGTTGAACGCCGGACCGGTGAAGGGCAGTTCCGCCCCGGCCACCCTTTCCAGGCGCTGCCGCAGCGCCCCGAGGCGCGTGAGGTTGGCCAGCCCCAGTTCCGCCAGGCCCCCGGCCCCGAGCATGGTCAGGTAGACCGTGGCCCGCAGCGCGTTGAGCCCCTGGTTGGAGCAGATGTTGCTCGTGGCCTTGTCGCGACGAATATGCTGCTCGCGGGTCTGCAGGGTGAGCACGTAACCGGCGTTGCCCCGGTTGTCCTCGGTGCGACCCACGACGCGCCCGGGCAGGCGTCGCTTGTGCTTGTCGGCGCAGGCCATGAAGCCCAGCAACGGACCACCCCACGACGGGTCGATGCCGAAGGGCTGGGCCTCGCCCACCACGATCTCGGCGCCGTACTCGGCCGGCGTCTTGAGTACCGACAGCGAGACGGGGTTGACGCACGCCACCAGGACCGCGCCGGCATCTCCGGCGATGCGGGACAACTCGTCCACCGGCTCCACCTGGCCGAGGTGGTTGGGGTTCTGGATCACGAAGCCGGCCGCCCCGTCGACGAGCGCGGCCAGGCCATGCGGGTCCGTGGTGCCGTCGCTGGTGGCGGGCGCCTCGACGATCTCGATGCCCTCGCCGCCCAGGGTCGTTTCGAGCACGCGGCGGTAGCGCGGGTTGAGCGCCGCCGGAACAACCACCTTCTTCTTCCGCTTGGCCGCGACAGCCATGGCCAGGGCCTCACCCAGGGCCGTGGCGCCGTCGTACATGCTGGCGTTGGCCACATCCATGCCCGTGAGCCGACAAATGCAGGTCTGCCACTCGTAGATGGCCTGGAGGGTGCCCTGGGACACCTCGGGCTGGTAGGGCGTGTAGGCCGTCAGGAACTCGCTGCGGGAACTGATGGCGTCGCAGGCCGCGGAAATGATCGAATCATAGATCCCTCCCCCGAGAAAGGACACGAGTTCGCCCTGTCCGTGGTTGGCCGCGGCGGCCCTGCGGAAATATCGCCGGACCTCTTCTTCGGTCAGGCC
>JAUUZX010000153.1 GCA_030592025.1 bacterium
CGGATCTTCGAGGAATTCTACCGTTCGGCCGAGGCCCAGAAGGTCACGAACCTGGGCACCGGCCTCGGCCTGCCCATCGTGAAACGCTTCGTCACCGATCTGGGGGGCGAGATCGACGTGACCAGCACCCCGGGCGCCGGCGCGACCTTCCGTGTCGTGCTGCCGCGCAACCCCCATCGTACGCACATCAGGGACGAAGACGACGCATCGTCGGCAACGAAGGGCACGGACACGTGAGCAGCGAACGCATCGAGTGCGGGGGTTTGATGGAGCGTGGCGGGTTGTGCCTGGTCGAGGTGCTGGGGTTCGACTGGCGGCCCGGGGAGACCTGCGGCATCCTCGCCAAGTTCGGCGACGCCGGCATTTCCCTGTCTTACCTCAACGTGGGCCGCGATGCCCGTGACCGGCGCAACATGGTGCTGTGCGTCAATCGCCAGGATCTGGAGAAGAGCCGGACCCTTCTCGAGGAGATCCGCGCCGAGTTCGTCCCCGAGTTGATCGAGGTCCAGGAGCAGGTCGTGAAGCTGACCATCTACGGCCCCCACTTCAACGAGCGCTACGCTCTGGTGGCCCAGGTCTTCGCAGCTCTTTGCAGCCGTGGTATCGAGGCCCGCACCGTGGGTTCCTCGGTGAACAGCATCTCGTTCGTGGTGGACGCCGTCGATCGGGAGCTGGCGATCGGCTGCCTGCGGGAGAAGTTCGCGTGGCCGGAGTAGGGCGCTAGCCGAGACCGCGCCGCCGCCAGCGTCTGAGGGTCCGCAAGGTGCGGGTCACCACCACCACCACCACCACCAGGGCGACCAGGGGCAGCGCGATGGCCAGCACCGTGAGCCCCGTGGCCGCGCCGGTCTCGAAGGTGCTGAACACGGGGTTGCCCAGGCCGCCGGTGGCGGCGGTCGAACCCAACCGCAGCGCACCCGTCGCGCCCTGGATGAGGCCCGCGGTGCCGACGCCCACGATGATCGCCACGGTCCACCGGATCCACGGCGGCAACTCGACCAGGGTGGCGGCCATAAGGAGCGCGCCGGCAAACATGGCTGTCGGTTGGGCGGCCACGTCGAGCAGGTGATCGAACCAGGGGATGAAGTAGGCCGCGATCTCGAGCAGGGCGGCCAGGCCCAGGACGATGATGGCGGCGTCGGTTCCCAGCCAGGCGAAGCCCTCGGCCAGGGGCAGGTGCCCGGTGCGTGCGGCGATGGCGGCCAGCAGCATCGGCACGAAGACGCGGAAGCCCGTGGCGGCGGCCAGGCCCAGGCCCAGCGCGGCGGCGGTCAGCCATTCGAAGCCGGAGAGGGCCATCATGGCGTGGCGCAGTCCGACGGATCCCCCTGGATCTTGGCGACGGCGTGGGGCACCGCCGACCACACGGCCCCGAGATTCTCCACGGCCGCGCGGGGGCTCCCGGGCAGGTTGATGATCAGCGCGCGCCGCCGCACCCCGGCCAACGCCCGGCTGATGATGGCGTGGGGCGACACCTTCATGCTCTCCCGCCGCATGGCCTCGCCGAACCCCGGCAACTCGTAATCGATGACCTCGCGGGTCGCCTCGGGGGTCACGTCCCTGGAAGAGACGCCGGTGCCGCCGCAGGTGATGACCAGGTCCCAGGCGTCGCCGTCGCAACCGTCCCGCAGGAAGCGGGCGATGGTCTCGCGTTCGTCGGGCAGGATCACGGTGTCGGTGACGGGTACATCCTGCTCGGCCAACCAGTCGCGCAGGGCGGGCCCGCTCCTGTCCTCGCGCTCGCCGCGGGAGCAACGGTCGCTCAGGACCAGGACCGTGACGCGCAGGTGGCTCATGGCGCCGCGCTCTCGTCGGCGGTGAAGGTGCCGCTGCGACCGCCGCTCTTGGCCAGCAGGCGCACCGGGCCGATGGTGATGCCCTTGTCCTCGCCCTTGCACATGTCGTAGATGGTGAGGGCGGCGACGGTCGCGCCGGTCATGGCCTCCATCTCGACCCCCGTGCGTTCCCGGGCCGCGACGACGCACATCACGGTGACGGCCTCGCCGTCGGTGTGGAACTCGATGGACGCATGGTCCAGGGCCAGGGGGTGGGCCAGGGGGATGAGGTCGGCCGTGCGCTTGGTGGCGGCGATCCCGGCGAGACGGGCCACGCCCAGGACGTCGCCCTTGCGCAAGGCCTGGTCCGTGATCCGCGCGAGCAGTTGCGCGCCCAGGACGACCCGCGCCGAGGCCTCGGCCCGACGCAGGGTGGGCTCCTTGCCGCTCACGTCGACCATGTGGGCCCGACCGTCCTCGTCGAAGTGGTTGAAGGGCACGTCCATCTCCTCGCTAGCACTTGTCCCAGTCAATGAGCCAGGCCCGCAGCAGCTCGTCGGTCGACACATGATCGCTGTCGGCGGGCAACTCGGCCAGGATGTCCGCCGTGGCGAGCCCGCTGAGCATGTGGGATTCCTGGGCCGTACTGAGGTCCGCCTGCAGTTTGTTCCCGGCCTGGACCAGACGCCCCCGCAGCCAATGGGCCCGCCCCCGGCGCTTGGCCTCGGGCTTGCGCAGGGAGACGGGCACCGTGCGGCCCGGCAGCACGCCGGCGCCCATCATGACGCCGATCAGGGGCTTCACGAGTTGGTGGAACGAGACCAGCGCCGACACCGGGTTGCCCGGCAGGCCGTACACCGGCACACCCTCCGGGTCTATTCCGAAGATGTTGGGCTTGCCCGGCTTGATGGCGACCCGTTGGAAGAGCTCGCGGACGCCCAACAATGAGCGCGCCCCGGCCACGTGGTCGTGGTCGCCGACGGACGCCCCGCCCACGGTGATGACGAGGTCCGAGGCGGCCAGGGCCGAAGCCAGGGTCCGCTGGAGGACACCGATGCTGTCCCGCACCCGGCGCACCCGCACCCGGTCGACACCCAGGGCCTGCAGCGCGGCGCTCAGGGCGGGCCCGTTGGCGTCGTAGATCTTGCCCATGTCCAGGGGCTTGCCCGGCGGGACGAGCTCGTCGCCCATGGTGATGACCGTCACCGTCGGCGCCCGCACGACCCGGGCTTCGGTCAGGCCCATGGCTGCCAGCAGGCCGACAACCGGTGGCGTGACCCGGGTGCCGGCCGGCAGGATCTCGTCACCCCGACGCAGCTCCTCGCCGGCGCGGCGGATGTGATCGCCCTGGGGCGCCCACGCGCGGAAGTCGGCCTCGTCGTCCTCGCAGTCCACGAACTCCTTCATGACCACCGTGTCGGCGCCGACGGGCAGGCGCCCTCCGGTGAAGACCTTCACGGTCTGGCCGGAGCGCAGTTTCAGCCGATCCGCCCCGCCGGCGGCCATCTCGCCGATGACCGCGAGGGTGACCGGTCGATCGGGGGAGGCTTCGAGGAGGTCGGAACTGCGCACGGCGAACCCGTCCATGGCCGACTGCTCGAAGCGGGGCAACTGGAAGCGCGCCTTGACCACCCGGGCCAGATAGCGGCCGTGGGCCCGGGGCAGGGGCAGGGTCTCGGCGTCCAGGGGGCGCACCGCGCTGGTGATGAGTTCAAGCGCTTCCTCGTAGGGGATCATCGCCGTGGGAGCATCGATTTTTGCCATGATCACTCCTGGGGGGACTCCGGGAGCCGGACGGCCAGCGCCGCCAGTTGCTCCGGACGGTTGAGGTTCAGGAAGCTCTCGCCTTCGGGGTCGAGGCGGCGGCATTGTTCTTCGTCCACGACCTGGGCGCCGAGGGTGGTCAGGGCCTTGATCAGGGAACGTTCGCCGTCCGCCAGGATCCTGGCGAGACGGCTTGCCGCCGCGGTCCGGTACACCCCCAGCAGGGGTTGCGGACGGCCCGCCCAGTGGGGGATCACGGCGGGGCTGTCGGGGGCGTCGATGGTGGCGAGATGCCGCAGGAGCGGCGTGCTGATCAGGGGTTGGTCACAGGCGACGACCCAGGCGCGATCGGTCGTGCAGGCCTCGAGCCCACGGATCACGCCCCGCAAGGGTCCGGCGGGCAGGCCCGGGTCGTCGTGGACGACCACATCGGTAGGCCAGCCGTCCGCCCCTTGTTCCTCGCGCACGACGAGGATGGTTGCCGTTCGCTCCTCGGGCAGGCGGGCCACCACGTGGTCCACCAGACGCTGCCCCTGCCAGACGACGAGGGACTTGTCCTGTTGTCCCCAGCGCGTCGAGAGGCCGCCGGCCAGGATGACCGCGGCCATTCCTGTTGTGGCGGGCGCCATGTTTCAGCCGTCCGTCGCCGGGGTGTGGGACAGGGTCACATCCGCGCCCGTCGTCACATGGCCGCCGGTCATGACGCGGCAGAAGATCCCCTCGCGGGGCATGATGCAGTCGCCGGTGATCTCCCGGATGGCGCAACCGTGATGGCATTCCTTGCCGATCTGGGTCACCTCGAGGTCGACGGTCGCCCCGATCCTGACGCGGTCCCCCACGGTCACCGCGCCCAGGTCCAGGCCGGTGGTGACGAGGTTCTCGGCAAAGGCGCCGTCGGCCAGCGCGGGCATGAGGGCGCGCACCTTGGCGATGCTCTCACCGGGCAGCAGCGAGACCTGCCGGTGGCCCGGACCGGCGTGGGCGTCGCCGACGATGCCGTGGTCGGCGCGCAACTCGACGGTCGGCACCGGTTCCTTCACCGTGCCCTTTTTGCGGCTGACGCAGATGGCTTCGATCCTTCCCATGATACCTCCTGTGGATCCTACCACGATCTCAACCTCCGATGCTGGCCATGCTCGTGCCTTCAATCGTGCTCAGGGCGGCCACGTGCCCGTTGATGTGACGCCGGGATACGGCTTCGGCGATGGCGCTGGTCAATTCCTCGTCGGAGCGTCCGTCGCGCACCATGGCCTTGAGGTCCAGGACCGGCGGTCCGTAGAGGCAGGTGCGCAGGCGGCCCCGGGCGTCCAGACGCAGCCGGTTGCAGGCGCCGCAGAAACTCCGGCTGTGACCCTCGATGATGCCGACCCGTCCGGCGTGCCCGGGCACCCGGTAGATGCGGGCGACGTCACGGGCATCGGTGTCCTCGGGGGTCAGGGTGAACTGCTCGCCCATGCGCCGCAGGATCTCGCGGCCGTCCAGTGGTGCGTGGTGCTCACCCGGGGAACCGCTGAAGGGCATGGCCTCGATGAAGCGCACGGTGACGGGCAGGTCGCGGGTGAGTTCGACGAAATCCCCGAACTCCCCGTCGTTGAGCCCGGCCAGCACGACGACGTTGATCTTCAGGCCCAGCCCCCATTCGAGCACGGCGTCGATGGCGCGGCGAACGGTGTCGAAACCGTCCCGGCGCGTGATGCGCTGCCAGGTCGCGGGGTCCAGGGAATCCAGGCTGAGGTTGACCCGCCGCAGCCCGGCGGCCGCCAGGTCGTCGAGGTGCTGCTCCAGAAGCAGGCCGTTGGTCGTCAGGAGGATCTCGGGTCGGGGCGGCAGTTCGGCCAGGGCGGCCATGAAGGGCACGACACCCTTGCGCACGAGGGGTTCGCCGCCGGTCACCCGGATCTTGCGGACGCCCAAG
>JAUUZX010000066.1 GCA_030592025.1 bacterium
CCGGCACCCGACGCGTCCTGATCTGGTTGGTGCGGCCCCGAAGCCGGGGCGCCTTGCCCGTAACGGTGACGATGCCCCTGCCCCAGAACGGCGACTCCCTGCGCCTGGACCTGGGTCGGTTGCAGGTGGGTAGCGGCCCCCTGGTGCTCAACGAGGTCATGGCGGCCCCCGGTCGGGGCGAGGGGGAGTGGATCGAGTTGCGGGCCCGGGAATCCGTCGACCTGACGGGCTGGTGGATCCGCGACGAAGGGGGCGAATGGAGGGGCCTCCCGTCGGAGCAGGTGGCGGCAGACGAACGGGTGCTCCTGGCCCAGGACCCGGAGGCTCTCGCGGACTGGATGGTGGCCATCAGGTCCCGTGACGGATGGCCGGGGTGCACGGGGGCCATGCCTCGGATCATGGTTCCCGGGGGCTGGCCCTCCCTCAACAACACCGCACCGGCGGACCGGGTTTTCGCCGACCGACTCTGGCTGTCCGACAGCGCCGGGACCGTGGTGGATCACGTGGTGCTCGGGGAGCGGGACGGTGACGCCCCAGCGGGGCTTTCCTGGGAGAGGGCGGCCTGGGATCCGGTGCACCCCACGGGGACCAATTGGGGCGTGTGCACGGCCCAGGCCGGTTCGACCCCCGGCTGCCCCAACAGCCTGGCCCGGTCGGGGGTCGCCGGGGGCACCCTTGAGGCGGTGCCTTCGACGCTGGACCCGGCACGGGGCGCGCCCGCCATTCACCTGCGTTTCCTGATGGCGGGCCGGGATTTGTCCTGGCGGCTGCGCCTCTACGATCTGGGGGGCGTTCCGGTCCGTGACTTCGGTGGCGATGCCCTGGGCCCCGGTCCCCGGGATCTGGTGTGGGACGGCCGGGATGATCAGGGCGCCCCCTTGCCGCCGGGCGGATACGTGGCGCTCCTGGTGGTGGAGGAGGGGGCCGAGGGTGCCCGCCGCCGGGAGCGCACGCTGGTGGTGGTGCGGTGATGAGGTGCGCCGAGGTGCGGTTCTCCCGCCTCGCGGTGCTGGTCCTCGTGGGCGTTTTGGGCACGGGCGCCGGGCGAGGTGAAGGCCTGCGCTACCACGCCGGCGGGTGGCTCCTGGGGCCGGGGACCATGGCGGCTGCCGCATCTCCCGACTCGATCCGCGAAGGGTCCTGGGTCCGGTGGTCCATGGGGCAGGGGCAACTCTTCGGCATGCCCGAACTCCCGCTCCTGGGGTGCGACGTCACGGTGGGGCGCACGTCCCTGCCGGCAGGTACCCGCGAGCCCACCCGCTGGCAGGTCCGCGCCCGTTGGCAGCGATTGGGCGGCGGGTCCTTCTGTGAGGACCGGTGGGAGTTGGCGTTCCTGCGCGCCGGCCGGTGGAGGGTGGGCGTGTGCCTCGGCGGGGAGCGTCTTCTCCTGGCCGGGGAGACGGGACCCGCCCACGGGGACCTGACCGCCCAGCTGGGCCGCCGCTGGGCGTGGCCCGGCGGGATCGAGGGGTGGTGCGACGTCCACCTGCCCCTGGACGACGATCCCGCCGGCGACACCCGTCGGGTGCGGCCGGCGGCTCGTCTGGCGCTCCGGCACGCCGGGGTGGTGGGGATCGTGGCGTGGGACCGACGCGGTGGCTCCACACCCCTGCTGGGCGGTGAAATCGTCGTCGCCCTCTCGCCCACGGTGGCCCTCCAATGGCGACTGGACGGAGCCAGCGGCAGCTTCGGACCGGGACTCGCCATCCGCCGGGGCGGGCTGATCGTGCGCACCTCCCATGTGGTCCATCCGGACCTCGGCGCGACCCACCGCTGGCAACTCATCGTGGGCGCGGGCGGCGCCGCGTTCGGGAGCGGACCATGATCGGCCTGTTCCTGGCCCTGGCAGGGCTGGGCGCCGTGACCGCGCCGGACACGGTGGCCGTGGCCCGGGAAGACTGGCAGGAGACCCTGGCGGAGTTGGCGGTGGGGGACCAGACCCTGTCGGCGCGGCAACTGGCGGACATCGCTGGGCCCTCCTCCGGCCCGGGGAGGAACCTGATCGTGTGGTCCCACCGCCGGCGCGACGACGGTTCGGCCGTGCGGCTCCGTGTGGATCTGGAGACCGGCTTGTGGCGCGGGCGCTTGCGGGGACGCCGTGACGGCGCGGCGAACCCATCATGGTCCGGTGCGGTGGACCGCCGGGGCCGGGCCTGGGAGGCCCATGGAGGCTGGTGGACCTACCAGGCGGGTTACGGGTTGCTGGTCGGCGCGGCCGGTCGGCGGCCGGGCCTCACCGCCGACGCGGGTCTGCGGTCGCCGCGGTCCGGTGGGCGGGGCTGGACAGGCGAGCCCGAAGCCCGCGCCTTGGCGGGCGTGGTGCTCACGGGTCGGGCTGCAGGCTGGCAGGCCACCGTCGGTGTGGGGCGCGCCCCTGACGCGGTGGAGCCGGTGGTGGTCGTTGCCGCCGGACGGGGTAGCGGCCTGTGGAGCGCGACCGGGGTGCTGGTAGCGGGACGGTTGATGGGTGCCGGTCTTGCGGGGTCCTGGTCCCGGGGCCCGTGGTCCGGATCCTGGGAGAGCGTCTGGTGGGATGGCGGTTCTCCCCGTGACCCGGTGGCGGGGGCGCTGGCTGTGGCGTGGCGACCCCGGCGGAGCCTGCGGGTCGAGGTGCTCGCGGTGAACCTCCCCGCGGGACCATCGCCACCGTTGGCCTCGGGCCACGAACTGGCGTCAGGCGACGGGGGACGCGGCTGGGCCTTGCGGGGCTCCTGGCGGGTGGTCAGGGAGGTGAGGCTCCAGGGCCTCGTTTCTCGCCGTTGGCGTCGCCGAACCGTGCCGGGAAGGGAGGTTCGGGATCTCGTGGATCTGCAGGCCTGTTGCCGGCTGGGCTCGGACGGGACCCTCGATCTGCGCTACCGCTCCACGTCGACGACCTCCTTCCTGTGGTCGGCGGACTGGCCTTGGCTGCCGCCGACCGCAACACCCAGCGGTCGCCGCACGACCCTGGGGGCGACACTGACACGGGAACAGGACACGGTGCGCTGGCGGGGCAGCCTGAGGACGCTGGCGGTGGGGGAGGCGACGACGGTGGGGCGTCGGGGCCTGGCCAGCGGGGAAGTGCGGCGAGGGTTCAGCGGTGGCCTGGGCCTGCGAGGCGGCTGGCACGAGGCCTGGGGAGCGCCGGTCGACCTCGTGTCGGCGCTGAGTCCGGTGCCCGGGAAACTCGTCCCGCGGCACTGGGGGAGGTGGCGCCAGGAGGTGTGGATCGGGGCGATGATCCAACGGGGGTGGTGGCGTCTGGCGGCCTCGGCCCACCGTCGGACGGCGGCGGACACGGGAGTCGGTCACTACGAGATCCACGCCGAAGGTCGGGTCCTGTGGTGAGGCGCTCAAACCGACGGGTTTGCGGCCGATAGCAGGGAGACGCCCAGCAGGATGCCCGCGACCCGACCGAAACGAGTTGAGCACCGTGACAGCTAGGACCGACACGACCATGCCCGTCGCCCCGGAGGCCATCGCGCTGGCCCGCCGGGATCTCCTGAAAACCGTGGCGGGCTTTGCCGGGGGCCAGGTGCCGACAGCGGCCGTGCGCTCGGTGCTGGAGGGTGCCGCCGCCGACGGGGACGACAGTTTGCGGGCGGTGTTGGCGGCGCTGGCGGCCCTCGTGGTTGAGAGGCATGAGGCCGCGGCCGGTCTCGTGCGAGCCCTCGTGGCCGCGGAGCCGCCGGGGGTCGTGATGCTGGCCCGCATGGAGCCGTTGACCTCGTTGGCCCGCGCAGGGGCCGGAGGCGAAGGGCTCAACGATCTCGTGTCCGGGACCGAGGACGGGACCGAGGACGGGGCCGTGGCCCTGGCCCAACTGCGCGAGGAGGTCGGGCAGGGGGTGGCGGCCCTGGCGGTGGGGCGCGCGCTGCCTGACGAGGAGCGGGCGCGTCTGGCGTCGGTGCTCGGCCGGGAGACGGAACTCTGGGCGGTGCGTGCCGACAAGGTGCGCACCCGGGTGCTGGCCGCGCCCACCCCCGATCGGGACCGCATGTTCCACTGCGTTCGCTGGACCGCCGAGACCGGTGTGCGGCGGCGTCTCATTGCGCGGCTGGCCGGGCCGGAACCGGTGGGTGATCTGCAGGCTGCCCGGTCCCGGCTGGCGGCAACGTTGCCGGCCGGAACCCTGGCCCATTGGCGCGAAGTCGCGGCGCAGTTGCCGGACGGCGCGCGCCTGGCGCGGGTGCTCGGACGCCTGGCGGAGCCCGAACTGAAGGTGCCCGACCCGGCGGCGGCACTGGTTCGCCTGCTGGCCCTCGTGGCGGCCCAGGGCGAGCACGTCCTGTTGGCTAAATCGCCGGATCTCCTGCTGCTGGCCTCCCTCGTCCTCGAGCAGGGACGAGGCTGCTGGCTGCAGGTCGATATTCCGGGCGACCGGATTGCCGCGGCCCTGCGCGAGGGCCTCGATGCGCCGCCGGGTGTCGTCCTGAAAAAATCCGCCATGCTCGTGGCCTGCACCGGGGCGCGCGAGGCCCTGCCGCCGTTGCCGACGGGGATGGAGGCCGACGACGAGAAGCAGAAGGACGAGGGACAGTCCGCCCTCAAGCACCTCGTCATCACGAGCATGCAGTGCACGAGCATCCTGCTGGAGTTCCTGCGCGACCCCAAGGTCAAGTCCATTCCGGGCCTCGTGGCGGAGGTCGCCAACCGCACCCGCAACCCCCAGGTCCTGACGGTCATCGCCAACGACCGGACGCTCCACTCGGGTTTCGCCAACCGCACCGTACCCCTGGTTCTGCTGCGCAGCCCCGTCAACGTGCCGGTCCGCACGATCCGCCGTTTCGCCCACGTGAAGTACGTCTCCAAGGTGGACCTGAAGCGGATGGGCAAGGACAAGGCCGGGTTGCGGAAGGAAGTCCACCACGAGGTTCTGAAATACCTGGCGACCCTGGCCTGATCCGGTTGACTTGCTCCCTGCCGCTGTCTACGTTTCCCGCACGATAGGGGCCGGCTCCGCCGGTCGATGACGCGCACCTTCCGAGGTAAGGGAGAGATCCATGCTGCTGGCCAAACGCATGCAGAACCTGGGCACCGAAACTGCGTTCGCGGTTCTCGCACGCGCGAAGGCGCTGGAGGCCAAGGGGCGCGACATCGTCCATCTCGAAATTGGCGAGCCCGATTTCGACACCCCCAAGAACGTCATCGAGAAGGGCGTGTGGGCGATGCAGAACGGCTTCACCCACTACGGTCCGGCCGCGGGCATGCCCGACGTCCGCAAGACGTTCGCCGAGCACATCGCCAAGGACCGTGGTATCGATGTCGGCGCCGAGAACGTCGTCATCGTGCCCGGCGGCAAGCCGATCATCTTCTTCCCGCTGATGGCCCTGGTGGATCCGGGGGACGAGGTCATCTACCCCAACCCGGGCTTCCCCATCTACGAGTCGATGGTCAACTTCCTCGAGGCCAAGGCCGTGCCCCTGCCCCTCACCGAGGACAAGGACTTCAGCTTCGACATCGAGGACCTCAAGAAGCTGGCCAACGACAAGACGAAGCTCCTCATCATCAACTCGCCCCAGAACCCCACCGGCGGCGTGCTGGGCTCGGCTGACCTCGATGCCATCGCCGAGCTGGCCGTGAAGCACGACTTCTGGGTGCTGAGCGACGAGATCTACAGCAAGATCGTCTACGAAGGAACCCACGACTCCATCTCGACCCGCCCGGGCATGCTCGAGCGCACCATCATCCTCGAGGGCCACTCCAAGACCTACGCCATGACCGGCTGGCGCCTGGGCTACGGCATCATGCCGGCGGAACTGGCCGACGCGGTGGCCAAGCTCCAGACCAACTGCACGAGCTGCACGGCGGCCTTCACCCAGCTCGCCGGCGCCGAGGCCCTCACCGGGCCCCAGGACGAGGCCGAGGCCATGGTCGCCGAGTTCAAGGTGCGCCGCGACCTGCTGGTGGACGGGCTGAACGCCATCGACGGCATCAGCTGCAAGCGGCCCCGGGGCGCCTTCTACGTCTTCGCCAACATCAAGGAGCTGGGCCTGACGAGCAAGCAGGTCGAGACCCGTCTGCTGGACGACCACGGTGTGGCCGCCCTCGCGGGCACCTCCTTCGGCAGCTACGGCGAGGGTTACCTGCGGTTCAGCTACGCCAACAGCCAGGCGAACATCAAGAAGGCCCTGGAGCGCTTCGCCGAGTTCGTCGCCGCGGTGCGGAATGGCTGACGGACGACGCTGCGTCATCGCCCTCGGTGGCAACGCCATCATTCCGGCGGGCCAGGAGGGCACCTTCGACCAGCAATTGGAGATCACCCGGGCGACCATGGATCAGGTCGCCCGGTTGGCTCTCCAGGGGTACGACGTGGTGCTCAGCCACGGCAACGGCCCCGTGGTGGGCAACATCGTCCTGAGGTGCGACGCGGGCTTCGCCGTCCACGGGATCCCTCCCATGCCCATGTACGTCTGCGGCGCCGACAGCCAGGGCGGCCTGGGCTTCATGCTGCAGCAAACCCTCCAGAACGCCCTGCGGCACCACGGGCTGGACCGGTCGGTGGCGTCGGTCGTCACCCAGGTGCGCGTCGACCCGGCCGATCCCGCCTTCGCCAACCCCACCAAGCCCATCGGCCCCTTCTATTCCCGGGAGGAGGCCGTCCGCGTGGGGGACGAGTACGGCTGGTCCGTCGTCGAGGACGCGGGGCGTGGCTGGCGACGGGTCGTGCCCAGTCCCCATCCGGTCGAGGTCATCGAGTGGCCCGCCATCAAGGCGTTGTTGGATGCGGGGGTGCTCACCATCGCCACCGGCGGCGGCGGCGTGCCCGTGATCCGCAACGAGGCGGGGGACCTGGAGGGCGTCGACGCGGTCATCGACAAGGACCGGGCCAGCGACCTGCTGGGGCGCCTGGTGGAGGCCGATGTCCTGGTCATCGTCACCCAGGTGGAGAAGGTGTGTGTGGGCTTCGGCAAGCCGGACGAGGAGCCCCTGGACGTCTTGCCGGCCGACCGTGCCGCCGAACTCCTGGCCGCGGGCGAGTTCCCCGTCGGGAGCATGGGTCCCAAGATCGAGGCCGCCCTCTCCTTCCTCGAGGGCGGTGGCCGCGAGGTGGTCATCACCACGCCGGAGCTCATCCTCGACGCCGTGGACGGCAAACGCGGCACCCGCATCGTTCCCGCCTGATTCCCGTTGTGGCCGCC
>JAUUZX010000062.1 GCA_030592025.1 bacterium
CCCGACGATCTGAACCGTGCCTGGGTCCGGCAAGCCCAGCTCGACGCCGAGCGAGGCGTCATCGAGTGCCGCATGTGCAACCGCCCATCGGGGCTGGACGAGACCGTCACACTCTGGCGAAACGGAATGCTCGTCTTCGCGCTCTGTGACCGCTGCGCGGCAGAGCACGACATCCTGCTCCGACCCACCGAGGCCGGGGTCGACGTTCGGGCCCGGCCCCGGACTCCATTGATCGTGCGCGACCCGGGCACCGGCGGTCTGGGCACCAGTCTGAGTTCACATGTGCGTCGGAATCCCCACGGCTAGCCCCGGCGACCGCCTGCACCTGCTCTGTAGCGCCCGCGAGGCGGCGGATGAGATCCTGGACCAATACCTCAGGCTTCGCCTCCACAAGGCGATGGACCTGGGAAGCCCAGAGGGCCTGGATCGCGCCGTAGCGCAGATGGCAGCTCGGCTCCGCGCCGAGGTCACAGGGGCCGACGACGCGGCCGTTCGTGCGGCGGTGGCGGTGCTCGATGTAGACTGGGGCAACACCACCGCCTCGCAACGACGAGTGCTTGTCGCCCAGGCCCTGAAGGCAGCAGGACGGAAGGTGGCCACCGTACCGGGCGCTGTGGAGGCGGTGTTCGGCGAAGCCGCGGATGAGGTGGTCGCAGCCGCCCGGGGGGCCGTGCGACGGGGCCAGCGGATGACAATCGGCGCCGACTTCAATGCCCTGGACCGAAGGATCATCGACTACCTCGGCTCCAGCCAGAGCACCTTCGTGCGGGACGAGTACGGCCGACGCGCCATAGCCTTCAGCACGCGGGCCCGCCGCGTCGTGGCCGAAGGGCTGGAGGCCGGCCTGGGTCGTCATGATATCGCTCGCGACCTGGCGCTGGCCGCGCGGAACACGATCGCCGGCCGCGGGAGCGTCTACTGGGAAGTCGTAGCCAGCTCCTTCATCTCCCAGGGGCGGTCCTTCGGACAGCTCTCAGCCTACGCTGAGGCCGGCATGGACCGGTACGTCTTCGAGGCGGTGCTCGACGAGCAGACCACCGAGACCTGCCGATTCCTTCACGGCAAGACCTTCTCGGTGAGCCGCGGGCTCAAGCTCTTCGAACGCGCCGAGGCAGACCCCGACCGTGTGAAAGACATCCTCCCCTGGGTCCGGGAGTCGCTCGACGCGGAGACGGGACGCAAGTCACTCTACGTCCAGCAGGCCGGCCAGAAAACCACCATCGCCGAGGTCACCCGTTCGGCCATGGGCACCCGCGATGACCGCGGTGAATTCACTCGCGGCCTAAGCGAACGCAACCTCTCGGACCTTGGAGCGGCGCTCCCTCCCCTACACGGCCTTTGTCGCAGCACGACCCTCAGTCAAACCTGACCTGCGCAGCGCCGAATCCTGGAAACAACCCCAAACCTCGCACGCACTCCCACTCACTTTTTTCGTTAGACGTGCTGGAAGCCGGTCCCTTTCCGCGGGGTCACATGCTTTGCCTTTGTGAAAGGAAGACCATGCCCGACGTCAGTACTGAAATCGATCAGCGCGCGATGCGCGCAACGACCAACGCGCGGGTGGTCCTGGCTGGGCTGGCGCCTGCAGCCATTGAGAAAACTCTCTGGGGCTCGCCGGCGGGCAAGAAGCGGCTGGCCAAGCGACTGGTGGCGATGCTGCCGCCGCACACGACCTACGTGGAACCGTTCTGCGGGAGCGCGGCGGTGCTGTTCGCCAAGGATCGGTCCCGGGTTGAGGTAATCAACGACGCGGATGTGGAGTTGGCCCAGGCGTATCGGCTGGTGAAGCGAATGACCACGGACCAGGTGGCGCGACTGAAGAGAATGCGATGGGTGGGGGACCGGGCGACCTACAAGCGGCTACTGGACTCGAAACCCAAGAGTGATGTGGAGAAGCTGTACCGGTTCCTCTACGTGACGCACTTCTCGTACGGGAAAATGCGCGGCCGGAGTTTCAGCCCCTCTGGGCAGGGTGTGATCGCCCGGTCGGTGGATCGACTCGAGACCCATGCGCCGCGGCTGAAGCATGTGCGGGTCTACGACGGGGACTACCTCCGGGTGGTCCGGAAGTACGACGGACCGAACACGGCGTTTTTCCTGGACCCACCCTACCCTGGCTATGACGTGGCCGTGGGGGAGTCGAAGTTCGACGAGGAGCGGTTCTTCGAGGTTCTGAAATCCATCAAGGGCAAGTTCCTGATGACCTACGGCATCCGGGGAAAGCTCCCGGGTCTACTCAAGGGGTCGAGCTTCCACGTCAAACGGATCAAGACTCCGAGAACTATTCGTTCCATGAGGGGCGTGGGCGGACCGAAGACGCTGACTCAGCTCCTGGTCACGAACTACACGCCAGTGAAGAAGCAGCTCAAGGCGCTGGAGGGCGAAGGATGGGAGGTAGAGGACGAGAAGCCTGGCGAGGACGTAGACAAGAGCATTGACTCGAGCATGGAAGCGGACGCGGACGTGGATGTCGACGCGGACGTGAACGCGGATGTCGACACGGACTCTCGGGTGGTGCCGAACAGCGACGACGGTAAGGCCCAGGCCTCCTTCTCGAGGACCAGCCCGCTGATCAAGGGCGTGGATCCTCAGGACGAACGGTACGTCCTTGGCGTCGTACTCGAGCCTGAGATGGTGGACGCCCAGGGGGACATCTACTCTGCGGAGGAGATCCGGCAGGCCGCTCACCGGTTCATGGAGGAGTTCGGTGGGCTGGGCCTCATGCACCGACTTCAGGTCAACGGGCAAGTGCGGATCCTGGAGAGCTACCTGGCGCCAGTGGACCTGGAGGTCGGCGGCGTGAAGGTCCGCCGGGGAACCTGGCTGCTGGCGGTGCGGATCCTGTCGGACGCGCTGTGGGAGCAGGTCAAGGACGGCACCCTCGGAGGCTTCAGCATCGGCGGTTCTGCCCGTCCCATCCCCGAGACGGCTACCGGCGCCCAAGCGCCTGCCGATGCTCAGGAGGCCGCCTGATGCCAGTGCCTCCATCGCAGGACCGGGTGATGCGCCTGATCGAGATGATCGTCGAAGAGGTCTCCATTGTGGACCGGGCGGCTAACAAGCACCGCTTTCTCATCGTGAAAAGGAGCGAAGAAATGGACGACACGACGACCGGGGCCGACCCGACCGAGACCGACCTGAACGCCTCCGGCGAGTCCGGGGACGGCAGCGGAGAGGCGACGCCGCCCGATACGGGAGACGGCAGCGCTGGCGGGGATCCCCACAGCGACGACAGCAACGGCCCACTGGCCACCACCGTGGCCGCCCTGGAGGGGCTGACCGAGGCGGTGGAGCTGCTGGCCGCGCAGGAAGGCGAGGCCGCCGTGCCGCGGTTGGCCGAGCTCGCCGGCGAGCTGCTGACAGCGGCCGAAGCCCTGGCCGCAGCGGCCCGCTCCCAGGACGGCAGTGCGGACAGCGCAAGCACCACGACCACCGCAGGCGCCCAAAGCACTGCGAGCCCTGCCGACACCGCAGGCACTGGACACCCGGCCGATACCGCTCACGTCACTGGCGAGGTTGGCGGTACACCTGCGGCCAAGCCCGGCACCGACGACGCCGCGTCTCCCAATGCAGGGCCCAATCGGCTCTCCGCGACGGTGACGGCGATCCGCACCGCGCTCCAGCAGGTAAACGCCACGCTCGCGCCGCAGGCCCCGAGCCCCACCGCAAAGGCGGCGCCGGACGGCGCATCCGGCGGCGCATCCGGCGGCGCGTCTGGCGGTGGGGCTGGCGGAACACCGGCTCAGATCGCCGAGCAGCTCGCCCTGGTAGTACGTGCCCTGCAGACCCTCACCGGGTCGGTCAAGGAGCAACAGCAGCGCCTGACCCGGCTGGAGAAACGCTCCGGCCTACCCAACAGCCAGCCAGGAGGCGAGCACGCCCCGGCCGCGGGACCGCCTGCCGGGAGCTGGCCGCTGGACCTCAACCAGCCCGTGGACCGTGAGAGCGTCGACAAATCCGTCTCCTTCCACGACCCAAGCGCCTGAGAAAGGAACCGAGCATGAGCCACATGTCCAACCGTACCATCCTGGAGAAGGCCGATTTCGCCCTCTCCCACCTGGTGAGCAACGGCGGTTTGCTTCACCCGACGCAGTCCAAGAAGTTCATGCGTCTGACCACCACGGACTCCGTGCTGCTCGTCCAGGTCACCTACCGCCCCATGAGCCGGGCGCGCGAGGACATCGACCAGATCGCCTTCGGCAGCCGGGTGCTGCGCGCGGCCCAGGAGATGACTGCACTCTCCCAGGCCGACCGTACCGTGCCGGACATCTCCAAAGTGGAGCTAGACGCCCAGGAGTTCATCGGCGAGGTGAACCTCTCGGACCGGGTGCTCGAGGAGAACATCGAGCAGGGCGACCTGCGCCAGACCATCATGCAGCTGCTCGGCCCGGCTGTCGGCCGCGACCTGGAGGAAGTCGCCATCAACGGCGACAAGACCTCGGCGGACGCGTTCCTGGCCCAGCTCGACGGGATCCTGGTCCAGGCCCAGTCCAACATCGTGGACGCGGCCGGCGCCCCCGTGGACGACCAGCTGTTCCACGACATGATGAAGGCGCTGCCACCGCGCTTTCGCAAAAACAAGCGCCAGCTCCGCTTCTATACGTCCGAGGACGCCGAGGCGAACCTGCGCCGCTTCCGCGCGCAGCGGGAGACCGCCCTGGGGGACAAGTACCTGGAGACGGACACGCCGATCCTCGCGGCGGGCTCGCCTGTGGTGCCCGTGCCGCTCTTCCCCGAGGATCTGGGCCCGGGCCTGAACCAGACGGTCGCGATCCTCACGCACCCCAAGAACATCGTGGTGGGTGTGCGCCGCAAGATCCGCATCGAGTGGGAGCGGTCCATCCGCCGGCGTGCGCTGGCCATCGTGGTGACCATGGAGGCGGACGTGAAGTTCTCCGAGGAGGAGGGGGTCGTCAAGGCCATCAACGTCCAGCTGTGATTCCCTGACCAGTTTCTCTGATTTTTCTAGAAGCCGCCCCGAAGCCCAGCGGGTTTCCGGGCACTTGAAGGAGTCGACATGGACAGTTTGCTTGTACGCATCAAGCCCCGCGACCCGCACCGTGGCCATGTGCTGCGCCGGTTCGTCTACCGGGGCATCCGGTTTGAGGAGGGTAAGGGCTGGTATCAGGTGAGCCAGGAGGTTGGTGAGTACCTGCGCGACACGCGCCAGCGCGCGAACGACCTACGTTCGCCCTTGGCCTTCGACGTGTGCACCGAGGCCGAAGCCACGGCGCTCGACAAGCAGGAGACCGAGGCGAACAAACCAGCACGCCCGGCGGACAAGGCCCGCGTGACGGCGGCCCGCGAGGGACCGCCGCCGCTGCCCGATGATGCTCGGGAAGACGGGGCGAAGAGCGGCGGCAAGCGCGGCCGAAAGGGCTCGAGCTAAGATGTACGCCACCGTGGCCGATCTGCGCGCCGAGGGAGTGACCGAGGCGCAGACCTCGACCGACCGCCTCGATTCGCTGATCGAGGAGGCGAGCCGGGAGATCGACCAGGTGACCGGCTGGTTCTTCGAGCCGCGGGTGGCCACCTACCGGCTCGATGGCCACGGCACGCCGAGCCTCGAACCCCCTGTCCCGCCGATCCGCCTCACCCGGCTCACCATTGACGGCAGCAGGATGCAGCGGGACGCCAGCCATCTGCAGATCGTCGGGGCGCCGGTGGAACCAGGGTTCGATGCGCCGCGCCTCACGCTCCTCGATGGGCGTCGCTTTTCGCGAGGAACGGCCAACGTCGTGGTCCAGGGAACCTGGGGCTACACCGAAAACAACGGTACGATCACCGGCCGCACGCCGCTGGCCATCCGCCGCGCCTGCATCCTACTCGTGCTGCGGTGGCTCCCTTTGATGGGGGACGCAGACGACGCGGGCGAGGCCCGTGATCGCTGGCGCATCATCGCGGAGAAGACCCGAGACCAGAGCTATAGGCTCGACCGTCCCGGCGACCCGGGACCGCTTACGGGCGACCCAGAGATCGATCGTATCCTGATGCGCTTCCGCCGCCCGGCCGGGCTGGGATCGGCTTGATGCGCGGCCGGCTGATCTTCAAGTTCCTCGCCGAGCTCCACCGACTCGACGCCGCCGCAACGGCGAGCACCGACCCAGACGGGCCCGGGCCGCTCGTCAGCGGCTACGACCCGGACTTCAACGAGCCCGTGCGGGTGGACCTGAACGACGACGGCCTGGGCGAGCCGATACGAAGGGAGCACCGGCCCGTCCGGCTGCCCTGCCAGGTGGAGCCCGAGGTGCTGGAGGAGCTACGGATGCTCCCGGCGGGTCAGTCCCCGAAGTTGCGGCTCCGCCTGGCGTTTCACTTCCGCGACCTGGAACGCCTGGGCCTTGTGCACGCCGCCACCGGCGCGCCGCTCATCCAGCCGGCCGATCGGTTGGGCGCCCTGTTTGAGCGCCAGGGTGAGCTGGTGCAGGCCTTCCGCAACCCACCCGGGCTCTTCGTTACCGGAGTCCGAGCTACCGGCTTCGGGCTCGGCCGAGCACGACCGCGCAGAAACCTGCTCCTGGTCGTCTTCGAGGACCGGCAGCGCGCCGCAAGGAGACGCTGAGCCATGACCGTACAGCGCACAGGTGACTGGGCCCGGGCCCGCCGTCTACTGGCCACGGCGCCCCTACGACTAGAGCACGCAGTGAATACTGCGCTGCGACAGGAGGCCCAGCTCCTTCGAAACGAAGTCGTGCGAGGCATCACGCGGCAGTCGCCCGGCGGCGAGGCACTAGATCCGCCCTCCGAGCTCACCCTGGCGGCGCGCAAGCTACGCGGCTTCGGTGGTTCCAAGGCGCTCATGGTCCGCGGGGATCTCCGCAACGCCGTGACCGCCATCGTCCGCGGCGCCAAGGCCTTCGTGGGCGTGCCGCGCAAGGCGCGCAGCAAGGACGGCGGGCCCATGGTGGACGTAGCCAGAGTCCAGGAGTTCGGCTCGGCCCCGACGATCATCCCCATGACGGCGGCCATGAGACGGTTCCTGTTCGCCGTGCTGCGCAAGGCCGGCAAGGAACCGGAGGGAGGTAGCGGCGCGGGCGTGGTGGTGGTCCGGGTTCCGGCCCGACCGTTCCTGCGGCCAGCCTTCCGGAAGTTTGCCAGGGGCGCACAAAAACGGTTCCTCGGCCGCGTGGCCGGTCTGCTCGGCCTGGGAGGCCTCTAACATGACGGTCCCGATCCTCTCCACCGTGTCCCCCGAGCTCGGCCCAACGGGCGGCGGCGAGGTGGTGCGGTTAACCGGCAGCGGCTTCGCCTCCCGGGTCGCGGTTCGCTTCGGCGACCAGCCAACCCAGGTCCTTTCCGTGTGGGAGGAGGCCGGTGTGTCGGTGGCC
>JAUUZX010000143.1 GCA_030592025.1 bacterium
CGGGCATCCCCATGCCGAGTTTCTTCGGCTTCCTGATCAAGTGGTCGGTACCGGTGCTGCTGCCGGTGTTCGTCATCGTGACCCTGGTGTTTTTCATCTGATCGGTCTTTTCCATCTGATCAGTATCCGTCATCCGACAAGGAGAGAACCATGGCCCAGAACAAGAAGACCCCCCGCTCCACGTTCTACGAGGTGGTGTTCCGGGGCAAGCCCAAGGTCGTGCGGGCTTTCCTCGAGGGGCTGATCATGGGCAGCGATACCGACGCGACGATCATCTACAGCTACCTCGAAGGCATCCACCATGAGGGCAAGGCCGAACGCATGGCCGAGATGGTGGGCATCCGCTCCGCCGACGTCCACGTGATCGTGGATCGGGGCACGAGCGATCTGCTGAAGAAACTGAAGCGCCGCATCGTCAAGAACCTGGGGTTGGAGATCACCTCCCACCGCCATGTCCGTTCGGCGAGCATGAGCTTCGAATTCCAGACCTACGCGCCGCGCTACCACCAGCAGATCGTCGGGTTGCTGGACAAACTGCCGACAGGCCTGCGTCTCGACGGATACAAGGTCGACGTGGAGCGCAACCCCGACGCCAAGGGTATCGAGGCCTACGCGCCGGTCCACGACTTCTGTTCCGAAGGAAGCGGGTCCGTGGTGGGGGCCATCGACCAGTTGGTGGCCTTCAAGGTACGCTGCCTCGAGTTCCCCCTCATCAAGACCGAGGACGTGATGCTGACCGTCTCTTGAACCGACGTTCCGCCCTCTGTCATCAGCCCCATGTCATCAGCCCCCGGTCCCGCGACCGGGGGCTGCTTCGATCTCCCCAGGGGGATGGTTCAACGCAGAAGGAGCATCTTCGCCGTGGCCCGTTCACCCGCGGCCGTGATGCGGACGATGTAGACACCGCTGGCCAAGGCCCGGTCCCCATCGTCCCTGCCCGACCACACCACCTCCTGCCGCCCCGGCGCCTCGGTCCGGTGGATGATGCGGCGAACCCGGCGCCCGCGCAGATCGTACACGGACACGTCGGCCTCGCCGGCCGTCGGCATGGCGAAGATGATCGTCGTCGCCGGGTTGAAGGGGTTGGGCCGGTTGCCGAGCACCTGCAAATGGGCCGGCGGCAGGTCGGGCGTCCCGTCCTCGTGGACCAGTTCCAGGCACCACCCGTTGAGCACGCCCTCGTCCCGGTCCTCCATGTCCGTCAAGCGCAACAGCCACGTACCGGCGGCCGTGCGGCCGGTGAAGGCCGCCAGGGGAGCCCCGTCCTCACCGGGGTACCAGCCAGCCGCAGGGCCGGCCGCGGCGCCCCCGTAGCGCAGACGTATGGTGGTGCCGTCGGGACTGGTGAGGTCGGCCGCCAGGTCCGCCGGCCACGGGTGATCGATGTCCAGATGCACGCGTACGGACGTGACGACGCCGGCGGCGTCGACCTGGCGCAGGCTCGTCAGGCCGATGGGGTCGCCATCCGGGATGACGGCACCCCCGGTGCACCACTCCCCGGTGACGGCAGGCGCCAAGACGACCACCCCCACGTCGGTCGTCGCCGCGGGCCGGACATCGATCTGGCGCACGACGGAGGTCCAGCCCGCTGCGCCCACGGTCACGGTGCTCGGCCCCGCCACCAGACCCGTCAGGGCGAACGCCCCGTCCCGGCCCACCGTCCCGCGGTAACCCCCGGGCTCCCCACCCACCGTGAGTTCGAGATCGGCGGGAAGTTCGGTCATGCGCACCCGTCCGGTGATGGTCGCGTTGGCCGGCGTCATCTGGTGGAGCCACTCCACGGCGTTCTGCAGGAGCTTGTGGCGGGGCACTGCGTCCAGCCGTGAGAGGTCCAGGGCCATGAAGATGACCTGCCCCCCCTCCGGGTCCGCGTCAGGATCGTAACCGAGGACACCCACCTCGCCACCGGGCCAACCCATGATCGGGACCGCGTCCGCCGCCGGCACCACCCCGTCGCCCGAGGCGTAACCGGCGGTGGCGAAGAGCGGCGCGCCGAAGAGGCGGTTCGGGCCGGCCAGCACCTCGTGGTCATGGGGATCCATGACGACGGGGGCCACCACATCCTGACCCCAGCGGGCCACGTGCAGCACCTCCCGGCAGAAGGCGGCGTCCGCGGCGTGGGTCGCCGCCACCTCGCCCCCCTCCAGCAGCAGCCGGCCGCCCCGGGCCACGTGGGCCCGCACCCGCTCCGCGAGGCCGTCCGCCAGGGACGTGGGGTTGTCGCCGCAGGCCACCATGACCACGTCCCAGTCGAACCAGTCCTCGTCCCGGGCGATGGACCAGGGCAGGTAGGTCCCGTCGTAGCCCAGGGCCAGCAGATCCTGGATGGCCGTCAGCCCCGACTGGGACGGCACGGTGGTGGAGCCGTAGTGAACGATGTCGCCGTTCTTGTCCAGCTTGTCGGCGTACGAGAAGCTCACGCCCATGGGCAGGTTGTCCGCGACGACCAGGATCCGCGCGTCCAGGGGGCCGAGGACGTCGACCCGCGGGTCGCCCCCCAGCTCGACCGAAACCGCCAGGGTCCGGGGCCGGTGGCCCGGGTGGGTCAGCACGCCGATGAACTCTCCCTCGGGCAAGGGCACCGAGGTGTAGAGGCCCGCGGCGTCGGCCCGCGCCGTGGCCACGATGGTGCCCGTGTCGGTGCGGTGGATGTCGAGCACGGCCGCCAGGGGCTCACCGCTGGCCTCGTCCCTGACCACCCCGGTCACGGCGACCATGGGCGCCGATGGCAGGGCCATGTCCCAGACGTTGTCCCCGTGCAGGAGCACGTGTCGGGTCACCTCCGCCAGATGGCCGTAGTGCTCGACCCGCAGTTCGTAGGTTCCGGCCGGCAGGTCATCCTCCCGCCACCAGCGACCCAGTTCGTCGGTGATCATGTCCAGGATCGGCTCCCGGGTATCCGCGGCGTCAAACAGCTGCACCCTCGCCCAGTGCAACCCGGCTTCGCCATCGAGCCCTGTCACCCGCCCCCCCACCGTACCACGCACCTCGATGACCGGCACCTCGGCCACATGGACCCGGCGGCCGGGCACGAGCAGGGCCACGGTCAGGGTGCCCGTGGTGGTCGGCGTGAGCACGGCAGCCGTCGTGTCGCCCGACGCCTGGATGAGCGTGTCGAGACCGCAGCCCGATACCGCCAGCGCCGGCGCCAGGTCCGCGGACCAGCCGCGCAGGACACCCGGCGCGCCCGGCGCCAGGCTGCCGGTCATGGCCACCTCGGGCACGGCCGCGTCCAGACCCGGCGCCGCCAGGGCGACCGCGCCGCTCACCGGCACCGTGCGCCGGAACAGATCCCAGCCGCCGTCCACTGTCCGACCCGTCACCACGAGATCCTCGCCGTAGACCGGGTGCAGATCGAAGACCGCCGCCCCCGTGCCGGCCACCGTGCGCGTCGCCCCCGGTACGCCGTAGCCGGCGATGGTGACGGCCACGTCCCCGCTGAATCCCTCGGGGTCGGTCAGGGCCACGGTCAACGCCGTGGTGGTGTCGAGAGGCACCTCGTCCCGGTCGAGGGTGACCGCCAGGGGAGCACGCACCGGGATGGTCTCCACGTGGGTCAGAAGGTTGGGGCCCGTGACCGTCAGGATGAGTTCGCCCGGCTCCCCGGGAGGCGCCGCCAGGGGCACGACCGCCAGGCCCGCCCCGTCGCTGCGGGCCACACCCAGCAGGACGCCGGGAGCGGTGAGGGTCACCGTCGCGTCCGCCACCCCCACGTCCACCGGGAAGGTCGGCACACCCACGGCGAGGGCCCCCGCGTGGCCCACGACCAACGGCAGCGGACGGGCGGTGCGCAGCAGCAGCGTGGCGTCGCCGAAGATGTTGTACTGCTCCACGAGCTGACGGCCCACATCGCCGGGGTAGGTGTCGAGCACCCGCATGATGCCGTGCTGGCAGAGGGCGCCGATCTCCAGGGCCTCCCCGCCGGCGAGCAGATCGATGGCCTCGGTCTGGATGAGGGTCGGCGGCACCCACGGCGTCGAGGTCGACGCGCTGAACATGGCGATGGCGCCCTGGGGGTTCTCCGGCGTGCCCGCCCGCAACCAGGCCTCCACGAAGGATTCGCCCGTGGTGAAGCGTCCGTTGGCGCAACTCACGTCCAGGACGAGGGGATGGTGCGGACCGTTGTTCAGGGCGGCCACGTCGTTCATGTCGAAGGGCGGGTTCGACCAGCTCGTGCCGGACCCGTGGCCCAGGTAGTTCACCAGGCTGCGCCCATCCTCCAGGGCGGCGGTGATCGCGGCGCCCGTGGCGGCGGGCTCGTACATCCGGTCGACGGTGCCGTAGGTGAAGCCCAGCAGGTCGGTGCGCAGGAGGTCGGCCCGCGCGGCGTCGGACGGGTCGCCGAGGATCGATGCGATGCCCATGGCGTGGGGGTACCAGTCGCCGTCGGGCTCCGGGTCCCGCTCGTAGCGGATGAACTTGTTGAGCTGGGTGAGCAGTTCGGTCTCGTCGCGGGCCGAGATCCGCGAGACGAAGAGGTCCGGGTAGAGGTCGTCACCGTCCACGAGGGCGTAGCGCGTGTCGTCGTCGGCGCCTTCGTAGACGCCGGCGAAGGTCGGGACATCGGGCACGTCGCCGGCCAGGATGACGTAGCCCAGGCCGGCGGGTTCGTGGTAACGGACGGCGACCGCGGCGGCGATGGCCTCGGCGGTTCCGCCCAGGGCCGTCGCCGTGGCCACCTCCACGTCGAACCCGCGCTGACGTTTCCACTGGACGAAGGGCATGAGGGCCGTCTCGAACCCCTCGGCGGCCACGACCAGCAGGCGGCCACCCACGGGCAGGGCGCGGTACTTGTCGCTGGTGGCGGCGTTGGCGAAGCGGCGCGACCAGTGGGCGGTGTAGCCGGCGATGGAGGCCGGGGCCCCGCCGCTGGACACGTTGACGCCCCCGGTCCCCGCGGTCTCCACCTCCAACTCAAGGCGTTCGAGTACCAGCAGCACGTCCCGACCGACGTCCCAGCGCAGGGGATGGATGCGCAGGCCGACCCCACGGCGGCCGCGGACGAGGTACGGCCGGCCGGTCGTGACCACCGTGGACGGATACACGCCGCCGTCCGTGTAGACCGGCCCGAAGCGCCAGGGCGCCGTAGCCGGATCGCGGTCTCGCATGAGGTTCCCCCGGGACGGCAGGATCGGCAGGGTGGCCACCTCCCGCCAGATCTCGCCGACCACGCGCACGGTCGGTGTCCCTTGGGCAGGCAGGGCGAGGTTCACCGGAAGGAAGGGCAGTTCCGGGACGCCGGCCTCAAGGGTCACGGAGGCCCCCGGCACGCGCAGGCGCGCGAAGAGGCGGCCATCGACGGCGACATCTTCGGTCAAGAAGCCCGGCAACTCCACCGCGACGCCGATGCGCTGGGCGTCCACGGCCCAGGTGCGGACCCGGGCCGGACCCGCCGGCTCCCCCGTCGGTGTGACCCAGGCGGCAGGGGACACGGCCGGCACCACGGCGAACGCCGTGGCCAGCAGCAGCATGGGGATGGTCGTCCGGAGACGCACGTTGCCGGCTCCTCGGGATGGGGCACAGAGGTACACGACCATTATACGCCATGGAGCGGACGGTCCGCAATTCGGACCGC
>JAUUZX010000007.1 GCA_030592025.1 bacterium
CCGTAGACGGTGTAGAAGGCCTCCGGGTCGACCTGGCCCATGAGGGGGCTCTGGTCCGGGTCGTCGGCGTCACGACGGCTGTCGTAGGCGGCGGTCAGCAGCCAGCGGCCCTTCACCCGGCCGCGGGCGAAGAAGGCCAGGCGGCCGTCGCTGGTGAACTCCTCGTCGTGACCGTCGTCGGCCAGATTTTCGAGGTGCCCCGAGACGGCGTTCCAGCCGGCGGTGCCCTCGGCCAGGCCCACGAGGATCCAGTCCCGCGCTTCGGGTTCGAGCCAGGCGCGGATCTCCTCGCGGCGGTCGATCAGGGGCAGGCGGATGATCACCTCGCCGCTGCGGGTGGTGGGTTCAAGACGGATGCGGGCGATGCCGTCCCGCCCCACGGTGTAGGTGGGGCGCGGGTCCTCGAGGGTGCCCAGGGCCTGCTTGCGATCCTCGCTGCGCACCCGCACGGGCTCGTAGGGGGCGTCGACGGTGAAGGGGCCGATCATGCCCCGCCTGGCGGGGTAGCCGTCCCGGTCCAGGAGACGGACGGCGATCTCGGCCGGTCGTCGGCCCGACGCCGTGAGGTCACTCATTTCAACCAGCAGTTCCGCGCGCACGGGCGGCCCCGAGAAGTGCACCGTGCGGGTGAGACGGCCCACCTCGGCGCCGGCGCGGTCCCGGGCCACGATCTCGCACAGGTTGTCGCCCTCCCTGAGGTCGACGCCGGCCCAGCGGGTCACCGCCAGGGTGCCGGTGCCGTTGGCCGCGGTGCCGTCGAAGTTGAGGTCGTCGACGCTGGTGCCGTTCACCAGGAGTGACAGCCGCCAGGCGCCGTCGTGCTTCACGGCCACCTTGAGGCTGGGCATGGACGGCAGCAGTTCGGACGGCGGCCAGAGGAGTTCGAACCCCGGCTCGGCCGTCTCGAGCCAGGTCATGTCGAAGACCGGAGCCTGCTCCGGGTCCATTTCCGGCGTGACCTCGCCCTTCCAGATCTCCCCGGGTCGCAAACCCTCCAGCGCCAACTCCTGCCGGTCCCGATCCCGGGACGGGCGGTCGGGCAGCCGATAGATGACCCGTTCGGCCGTCACTTGCAGGACGACACGCCGGTTCATGGCCCGCCCCTCCTCGGTGGCGTTGGTGGCGACGGGTTCGTCGGGCCCGGCGCTGGACACCTTGAGCCGGTCGATCGGCAGCTCGAGCCGCCGCGCCCGATGGTCGGCCACGGCCTGGGCGCGGGCCAGGCCGAGGAGGTGGTTGTCGCCGAAAACACGCCGCTTCGACGGGGGGATGCCCTGGCTGTCGGTGTGGCCGACGATGCGCAGGTCCATGACCTCGAACCCGGCGAGTCGGGCGGCCAGGCTGTCGAGGTTGGCCATGTCGGGCCTGCTGAGTTTGGTCTGCAACGACCCGAAGCGGGGGCGGAGCACGATCTCCTCCCGGGGCAGGCGCACCTGCTCGGGGGCCAGGGCCACCGACGCGCGGGCGACCGGCGTGCGGGCGCCGGTGGTCGCCGGCGTGTCGACCACCAGCAGGGCTCCCGTCTCCAGATCCGACCGCTTGGTGGCGGCCTCGACGTGGGTGGTGAAGGTCACGAGGGAGCGCCAGTCGGCGGGGACATCGCCCAGACGCCAGATGAGAACGCCGTGCCGCACCTCGGGATCACCTGCGGGCAGGCTGTCGACGATGGCGGTTCCCGGCACGTAGGCCACGTGGTCGGGCAGGATGATCGTGAGCCGCACGTTGCGCAGGGGCACGCCCGTCGCGGCCAGGTCGAGATGGCCATCGAGCACGGCGCCCGTGAGGGTTGTCGTCAATGCGACGGTGGCCAGGCCCACCTGGCGGGGCCGGTCGTGGACCTGGAAGTCGGTGCGCCACAGGGTGCCACCCTGGAGGTCGACGAAGCGGGCGAAGGGGTGCCGGGCCAACTGGGGATCGGGGTCGCAGGCCCCCGCTTCGTAGCGCAGGGGCAGGGTGGCCTTGTCGAGCTGGATGATGTGGGCGCCGGGCCGAACGTCCTCGAAGTGGTAGCGCCCCTGCTCGTCGGTGACGACGCTCGTGCCGTCCTCCAGGTAGAGGCGCACGCCGGCCACGCCGCGGATGCTGTCGCCGGGGGCCGCGCAGTCGGTGGCCGTCACCCGGCCGACAAGGAGGCAGCGGTCGCTGAAGAGGTCGTCCTCGACGACGATGCTGGCCTGGGCCGTGTTGGAGTTCAGGCCCGCGTGGCGGGCGGTGGCCGTGCTGCGGGCCGCGCCCCGGGCGGCGGCCACATCCACGGCGGTGACGTAGCGGATCGTCAACGTGCCGCCGGTGGCCAGCAGGGCGTGGGAGAAGAGGAGGGATTGGCCGTCGCTGGCCACGGTCGGGTCGGCTCCCTGCGCTCCGTCGATCATCACCGAGCCGGGCACGAGGCGGAAGCCCCGGGGCAGCCGGTCGTCGATCACCAGGCCGACGGCGTCACCCACGCCGTTGTTGGCGAGTTGCAGTTCCCAGGGCACGAACTCGCCGGGGGCCGTGGTGGTCTTGCCGGCGCGCTTGGCCAGGAAGAGGTCGCCGCCGGTGGCGTCCAGGGGCACGTCGAGCACCAGGGGCGGACCGTCCAGCACATCGAAGTCGGCGCCGCGGGAGGCGGCCTCGTCCAGGGCCCAGGGGCCGCCGGGCAGGAGGTGCAGCTCCGTCAGGGCCATGTCGGACGGAGCCAGGTAGCCCGGGGGAGGGTCGACCCGCAGCCGGTACCTGCCGGGCCCGAGCCATGGGAAGCGGAAGCCGCCGTCGGTGAAGTCGTAGACCCCGCCGCCGCCGTCGGTGACGGTCCCGCCGGAGACGATGGTGGCGGGGAAATCGCTGACGCCGTCGTCGGCGCGCACCTCGGCCGGTTGGCCCGTGAGGGCGTCGACGAGGGTGAGGCGGGCGCCGTCGATGAGGGCGCCGGTGGCCGAGTCGAAGACCCGGCAGAGGGGGTCGATGCGGGCGTCGGCCTCGGCGGTGTCGTCGGGGGAAACGGCATCCTGGTAGTGGCCCCGCACCTCGCTGGCCGCGCGCACGGTGAGCATGCCGTCGCCGGGGACGGCCACCTCGCCGCCCACGGACTGGATGTGGCCGGCGAATACGCCGGAGTGGATGTCGGTTTCCTGCAGCCGCAGCACCTCGCGCTCACCGGTGGCGGCCACGAGCACGCTCACGAGCACGGTCTCGGCGACGCCGTAGTCCAGGTCCTGGTCCGGATCGACGAGGCGCAGGTAGATGGGCTCGTTCTGGTGGAAGACATCCTCGGGGCGGGTGTAGACCGGCGCCGAGAGGTCGACGAAGCCGCCGGATGTGAGGTCGGGCGGAGGCAGAGGCGCGAAGGGCCCGAGTTCGGTCCCGCTGGTGGAGTATTCGGTGGCGGGGATCAACTCGCGCAAGGAGGCGGACCCCGGGTCGACGATGCGCAGGAAGCCGAGGGCGGCCGGCGTGCGGTCCATGGTCACGGTGTGGGAGACGGGGTTCGAGAGGGTGGTGATGCCGGTGCGGCCACCGGCGTCGTAGGTGGCTTCGGCGGTGTTGACGAGGACCGTCCCCGGGGCGGTTTGGGCCGTTGCGACACCTCCGGCCAACCCCAGAAACAGCGCCAGGAACACGACAACGACCTGGAAACGACCTTGCCCATGCATGCCACGGGGCACCGGCCCCTCGAGGGGACCGGCGCCGCCGTGATGTCGGGCCGTGCAGGGCCGAAGCCGCGTCATGACACCGCCTGGCCGCGCCCCCGGGGACCAAACCCGGGGGCCGGCTGGAAGGGTCGTCGTCCTACTGGATAACGACGTCGAAGATTGTCTGCTCGGTGGCGCCGCCGCCCACCAGGAGGGCGTAGGTCGCCCGCAGGTGGCTCACGGTGGCGTCGTTGCCGTTGGCGTCGGCCACGGGGGAGTAGACCCAGGTCGCGCCGCCGTCGTTGGAGTAGGTAACCGTGCCGTTGGAGACGGCTGAGCCCACGCGGAACACGGTGTTGGCCGGGATGGCGTCCACGATGCTCACGTTGTCGGCGTTACCGCTGCCGGTGTTGTCCAGGTCGATGGTGTAGGTGACCCGGGCGCCGGGGATGGCCTTCGGGTTGGTCACACCGTTGAACGGGTCCTCGACCACGACGGAGCTCTTGGCCAGGGTCACGTTGGCGTTGGCCACCTGGTAGCTGTCGCGGCTGGAGAACTGACCGTCCTGGACGGCGTCGATGGTGCCGGCGCCGTCGCCGAACACGATCTGCACGGCGTTGGGGTCGTCGGCCACGCCGCTGTCCTCGACGGCGTCGCCGCCCAGGGCGCCGGGCGTGGCGGCCGTGGCGGCGATGGCCAGCAGGTCGTAGGAGGCCACGTCGTTGATGACGGCGGTGCCCGGGATGTCGGCCACCACGAAGGCGATGATGTTGGCGTCGGCCGCCATCTCATCGACCCAGGTCGCGGTGTCGAGGGCGGGCTCGTAGGTGCCGTTGCCGTTGCCGTCCACGAAGACGTTGACGTTGACGGCGTCGATGGTCTCGGTGAGACCGAACGCCGCCGCGGCCGCGTCGATGGCCTGCAAGCGGAAGTCCTGAATGGCGTTACCATCGTTCTGAACCTGGTAGGTCAGGACGCGCAGGGTGCTGCCGGGCAGGACGGTGATGGGGCCGACGTCGACCGTGGTCACGGTCAGGTCAACCCTGTTGTCCACCAGGAAACTGGCGATGTTCGAGGCGATCTGGGCCTGGGCGACGCCGCCGACCGCGTAGTCGACGGTGGCGCCGTTGCTGATCGTCGTGCCCGACGGCGTGCCGACGGCGAAGGCCGTCGAGGCCGTGAGAACGATGATGGCAACCAACGCCAGGAGCACCAGGGGGCGAGCCGAATGCTTCATGTTGTTCCTCCTCAAGGGTGATGCTGCGTCTATTGCAGCTGGGCGACGTAACCGATCGCACCTGCCTCGCCGGGGTCGAGCGCGTACTCGAATTCCCAGCGCAGGTGCGTGCAGTCCGCCGCAGTGGCCGGCCGCAAGCGACCGTGGATATCGGTGACGCTGAGACGGGACAGGGCGTCGAACGCCAGCCCCCCGTCGACCGAGAACGTGAGCGTCATGCCCGCGGGCAGCGCGTCGGTGCGCAGCAGCAGCATGTGCTCGGGAAGGGGGTTGGTGATGACGACGTCATCGGCGGGGTCGGCACCGGTGTTGCGGTAGCGCATGGTGTAGATGACCTCGTCACCGGGGACGACCTTGCTCGCGGGTTGCCGCTGGATCGTGACCGACCCGTCGGCGTTCTTCACCACGTGCTCGATCTCGGCCAACGACACGAGCTCCACCGCACCGTTTGCGGCGAAAGCCGTGGCGGCCAAAAGCAGCAGCGGCAGCAGGGTGATCGTTCTCAACTTCACGACAGTCCTCCTCCTTCTCAGGGGATGGATACCTGGAACGCGATGATCTGTGGTTGCGAGGTCGCGGTGAGATCGCCCAATTGGACGGTCAGTGCGCCAGGAGTGGTGATGGCGAAATCGCCCGCATCGGCGTCGGCGGTGTCCGATAGGGAACCACCGTTCAGCTGCAGGCTGTTGGTGACGTAGACCGCCGGTTGGGGCACGGGATCGGCAACGACCACGTTGCGCGCCGTGCCGCCGCCGTCGGCGGTGACAATGATCTCGTACGTGATGACGGCTCCGGACACGGGCTCCGCGCCCCCGTCCGGGTCGGTGACGACGGCCGACTTGACCAGCGCGATGGCCACGGACGCCACCCGGAACGTGCCGGTGGCCTCGGCCACGCCGCCGCTGCCGCCAAGGACGACGTCCGTGCCGTCCTGCCCGGCGCCGATGACGATGGTGCCCGGTGCGCCCACGCCTGTCGCGGCGTTGACGATGAGTTTGAGATCCCCCTCCTGGCCGTCGGCCACACCGGCGGGGATATCCGCCAGGAGGAACACTGTGGCCGACTGATCCGCGGCCAGGAGGGGGTCATTGGCGCCCTGGGCGTAGACTTCGTCCGCGCCCGGGTCGTAGCGGCCGTTGTCGTCGCTGTCGAGGTGGATGGCGGCCAGGACCGGGTCGAAGTCGTCGCCCGCCAGGGCTGCGAGGCCGGTGAGCCGGAAGAGCTCCGGGCCGTTGCCCGTGTTCTGCAGACGGTAGGTCAGGGGCATGCCTGTCTCGCCGGGGAAGGTCTCGACATCGCCGGCGTCCTGCCAGACGAGGGCGAAGTCGACGATCTCGTCGACGGTGACCGTGGTGGCGTTGCTGGCCGCGCTGTGGGCTTCGCCGTCCCGGGTCCATGTCACGGACGCCTGGGTGATGATCTCGGTGCCGGCGGGGGTGCCCAACGCCAGCGCCCGGTCCGTTCCCAGAACCGTCGCCACGACAAGGATCAGGGCCGACGCCACGAGGCGCTGCTGCCCGTCCTGCTGCATGTGATCTTCCTCGAGTACGGAAGGATTTAAGGGCGACCTTCCGCGAGCGGCGCGCGTGGCTCCGCTGTTTTCCGACACCGCTCCCCGGGCCGGGCGATGGCCTGGAGGAAAGGGTCGGGTGTGTGGGGAGGATCGGCGGAAGAGGGGGAAGGTTGAGGGATCATTGGGGACGACGAGGGACAGCCAACCGATTGAGCGGGAAGAAACTGTGCTACACTCCCGACATCATTCCATACGGGAGGTTGGGTCCATGAAACGTATGGCTATTGTATTCGCGTTCCTGTTCATCACCACCCCCGCCGGCGCCCAGACCGATTGGGATGCCGACAACTACGGCGTGTTCTTCGACACCGGGGGCACGCAGACCACCACCGATGCGTCCGCGGGCCTGGTCATCGCCTACCTGGTTCTCCTGAACCCGACCGTGCCCGACGCGCAGATCACCGGCTGGGAGGCCGGGTGCTGGACGGTGCGGGAGATCGGGCCGGACCACCATTTCCCCGTGGGCCCCGCCATGCCGCTGATCTACATCCCGCTCGACGGCCTCATCACCTATCCGGTCGTCTGCGACGGCGGAACCTGGGTGGGTGGGGGGCCGCAGACCCTGCCCGGTTCCTCGGCCGTCGCTCTGGGCCGGTTCGAGGTCGGGGTGATCGATTTGAAGCCCTACGGTTTCTACGACCACTTCGGCACGGGCATCATGACCCGGGATGGCGAACCGGACATTCCGTTGACAACATCTACCCGGACGCTCTCGACCATGCCGCCCCTCATGTGGCTGGCGGCGACCATCAACAGCGACTACGTCCCGGTCCCCGTTGAGAACGTGGGCTGGGGGGCGGTGAAGGCGCTGTTCCGGTAACAACGAAGGGCGGCTCCTGTGATGGAGCCGCCCTTTCAACCATCCCCGGGTGTGGGGTCACCTAGTGATGGTGCGCATGCTCCGCCGCCGAGGCGTCCGCGAGCACGACCATGCTGCGCAGCCCGACCAGGGCGCAGATCACTTCGTCGATCTCATCCTGTCCGTAGTTCAGATTCTGCATCGCGACGATCATGTCGCCCCCGGCCGACATGAAATCGGCGTTGGTGAGCTCCAGGTGGGCGTGGGACTCGGGGAGGCTGGGACCGTCGTACACGGACGGGCCGCCCATGCCCGAGATCATGAACAGCGCCACCCGCTCGGCCACCTTGTCGCCGTCGGTGCCTTCGAGCAGGTGCTTGATCTCGTCGTTCTGCAGATGGATGCGCACGAGCTCGCGGGTCAGGGCGTGGATGCCGTCCTCCCTGCCGAGGCGCTCGTAGAGGGTCTCGGCACTGTGGCGCGCCATGCGGGCGTCGGCGTTGGCGGCGCACATGGCTTCGAGACCGGCGACCTGGGCATCGGCGTCGGGCGCTTCGGCTGCGGTTTCGGCGACGGCGGTGGTGGCGCCGAGGGCGAGGGTGAGGGTGAGGGTGGTGATGAGTAGGATGGTGCGCATTGGATTCCCTCCACAAAGTTGTTCTTGGTGCCGTGCCGGGGGGTGGTCCCTAGGGGAGTCTGAAATGACAAACAAGAGGGATCCATGTATTTAGGGGCACGAGGAGGAGGAATTTATCATGAATGTGGCATATACACAACAAAAAAGATCCTGTATATGGTGAATACATTGTGCCGATGTCCGACCAGGCAGGCTGATGCTCAGCGCACGAATTCCTCGAGGCACCCCGCCGGCAACGGCCCCTCAGCAATCTCACCGTCCTGCTGGGCGCGCCGAATCTGCTCAACGGCGTCGGCGGTGTCGATGTACCGGACACGGTAACAGGTCCCTCCGCCCGTGACCACCAGCAGGCGCGTTCCGCCGCTACGCCTGTTGGCGAAGCCGCGGATGGCCTGCTCGACGCACTGCGGACCCTCCGGGCAATCATCCGTCGCACCGAACACGAATTCATTCACCGCCAGGGTGCCGTCGGGCAGGTACCTCATGAGGACCTCATCGACCCATTGCCCCGCCACGTACAGGAGCTGGGAGCGCTTGAGCTTGGCGTGGAACAGCGAATCCCCCGAGTCGGGCACGTCGAACGTCGTTTCCGGCGCGTAGCCCACGTTGCGCCCCACCCAGGCGCCGTCGATCTGATGGGGTCCGGCGCTGCGCCGCGAGACCGCGGGGTACATCAGGCTCAAGCTGTGTTCGCCGCTTACCAGGCGCCGGGTCATGGTGACGATGGTGCCCCGCACCGCGCCACCGGCCGGCAGCCGGACCAGCCACGTGGGGTCCAGGGGCGAGTCTCTGTCCACCATGCCAAGTCGCTGGTGGAAGGCGCCGCGGAATTCCGCGTGGTAACCGTTGAACCCGGGCACCATGAGGTTGGGGTCGAGCACGAGCAGGTCGTCGGGGCCGTCGTTGGTCAGGACCACATCGCAGGCAACGGTCAGGGCCGGCGGACCTTCCGTTACGGCGACCCGAATACTCTCGATGATGACCCCCAGTTCGCCACCGCTGCTCAGCCCATGGGCGAGCAGGGTCGAGGTGAGGCAGGGCGGCAGTTGGGAGTAGCCTGCGAAGAGGGGCGCCATGCCCAGGACGTCCCGAGGTGCAAGGCGCAGATCGAGACCTCCGAGGCGGAGCCCGGGCGGACTGAACGAGGACACGACCGACACGTAGGACCCGAGCACGCACGGCTCCCCGTCCGCCACAACGACGAACGCCTTGTACGGTATGGGGGGGAAGGGGTCGCCCACGAGGGCCGGATCGAAACGGCCCAGCACGGTGTCCCGGTCCGTGCGCAGGATCAATTGGTGGGCCGACAGGTCCCAGGTCAGGATGTCGTCATCGGTGAGCCAGGGCTCGGCCTCGTAGGCGATACCCGTCGGGTTGCCGCTCCGGGGCCATGCCGACGGGGCCATCTTGTCCGTCACGGTGTGGAAGGAGATGGCGGGCGGGGTCTCGTTGTCGGCGCGGGATCGGTGGGGCGCGGCCACGAGCAGGATGGTGACGAACAAGAACAGGCAGGGTCGCACGAGGTGGGCCTTCATGTCGCTCCTCGTCATGCTGGGGATTGCTGAATTTTCGATATCAGTTCTGCCTACCCCTCCGGGGAGGAAGAGTTCCTCCCGGGAGGGGCCGCGGATCCCCGTCGGGCAATCGCCCTAGTCCTCTTCGGGGTACAATCCCTCCCACCAGCCATCCCGGTCCTTCAGGTGCTTCGCGAAGAACGCCAGGATCGTGTCATTCCAGATGACTCTCTGCCCATGGTCGATGACCCAGTGGTCCTGCCCCTGGATCTGCACGTACTCCACCTCTCGGCCCAGCAGCTTGAGCGCCGTGAACAGCTGGTCGCTCTCGCCCACGGGCACGTTGGTGTCGCTGTCCCCGTGGACCATCAGCAGCGGCGTGGTGATCTTGTCGGCGTGGAAGAGGGCGCTCTGCTCCACGTACAGGTCCCGGTCGGTCCAGGGGAAGGCGTCGGCCAGGGCGCGGGCGCCGTAGGCGTAGCCCCACAGGCCCTCGCCCCAGTAGCTCGAGATGGACGAGATGCCCGCGTGGCTCACCGCGGCGGCGAAGAGGTCCGTCCGGGTGATGACGTACTCGGTGAGGAAGCCGCCGTAGCTGGCGCCGATGCAGCCCACGGCATCCGTGTCGGCGTAGGGGTGGGCGGCCAGGAAGGCCTTCGTTCCCTCGATGACCTCCATGGCGGTGATCCGACCCCAGTCGTTGACGTGCCGCGCCGACATCTCCTGGCCGTAGCCCGTGGCGCCCGACGGTTCGGGCACGTACACGAGGTAGCCCTGGGCCGCCCACACGTTCTTGGGGTAGCGGCCGCCGAAGTCCACGGTGACGGGGCTGGTGCCGCCGTAGTAGTAGACGATGACGGGGTAGGTCTCGGCGGCGTCGAAGCCGGGGGGGTAGTAGATGCGACCGTCCAGCATCTCGCCGTTGGGGAGTTCGGCCTGCCACATCTCCACATTCCCGAGGGTGACGTCGGCCCACTCCTGCACGCCCGGGTCATGGAGCAACTCGAAGCGGTTCTTCTTCAGGTTGATCGCGTGCACCCGGTTGGGCGTGGTGGCGCTCGTGCCCCGGACCACGGCGGTGCGACCGTCCACGGGCAGGGCGATCTGGTTGGTGTAGCCGAAGCCCGTGTCGATTTTTTCCCAGCCCTTGCCGGTCTTCAGTCGGTAGATGTTGCTGAACTGGGTGTCCGTGCAGCGGGCGTAGATCATGCCGTCGGCGCGGCACCACCGGGACCAGCCCACGGCCGGCGTGAAGTCGACGGTGATGGCCTCGGGGGTGCGGTCGTTCAGGTTCCACAGGTAGAGCTGGCCACCGTAGTCGTTGGCCTGGACACCTTCGGGCAGGTTCCGGCCCAGGCCGTCGAAGGCCGAGGGCGAGCCCTGCAGCAACAACGTCCGGCCGTCGGGGCTGAACTCGGCGCCGCCGATCCAGGGGTCGTCCAGGAGCTTCTCGACCGACAAGTCGGCCAGGTCCATCATCCACATCTCGCTGGTGAAGTAGGGGCGGGCCGAGAGGTCCTCCTCGCTGAGGAAGAACAGCATGCTCGTGCCGTCAGGCGCGATGCGCCAGCTGCCGGGGCTCAACGGGCCGGCGGTCAGGCGCCGCTGGGTGCCGTCGGCCACGAAGGCCTGCACCAGGTGGCTGCGGTTCCGGTACCAGGGCTGACGGTCGGCCGGGCTGGTGACGCGCTTCACCTTGCGGTCGTCGTCCTCGGCCTCGGTGGTCACGGCGTAGACGATGAACGCGCCGTCGGGGGACCAGGCCCAGCCGCCCATATCGGCCACATCCTCCAGCACGGGTTCGACGCTCTGCTCGGCCAGATCGTGGAGCCAGATGGTGGTCTTCTCGTCGGTGGTCGTGCTCCAGGAGATGCGGTTGCCCGTTTCCAGCCAGCGGAGGCCGGTGGGCGTGCCGTCGCCGCGCCACAGGGCCACGAGGGCGCCCTTCCGGGTGTCGCGGATCTCCAGCCAGCTCTCCTTGTGCTCGGCGTCCCGGTGCTCGCTCAGGGACAGGGCGGTGAAGGCGCCGTCCGGCGACAACGCCAGGTTGCCCACCCGGGGGGTGTTGAGCACGAGGCCGATGTTCGTGGTGCGGGTGGAGGACGTGCCCGCCTCGAGGGTGCCGTCGCCCGCGGCTTCGTCCGGGGTCACGGTCAGCGCCAGGGCCCAACCCTCCTGCTCGCCGGCTTCGTAGAGGCTGCGCAGGACCACCAGGTGCTTGCCGACCTCCAGCTTCAGGTCGGCGGTGAGGGTGTCGTCCCCGGCCTCGCTCAGCTCCAGGTCGGCGCCATCGAGCACCGCCTTCGTGCCGTGGGGGGTGAGTACGGTCAACTGCGCCGTCTGGTAGCGGTCGGTCGTGACGTAGAACGCCGTCCAGGCCACGGCGGTGCTGTCGGCCGGAACTTCCCAACTGCCGGGGGCCGCCTCGGTCCACCGGTCGCCCGCGGCGGGTCGCCCACGACCGGGCATGGCCACCTGCTCCTCCAGCAACGCAGCCGGTTCGATCCCCGCCTTCTTCGCGTCGTGGAAGGCGGGCATGTGGAGGGTCGTCACGCCGGTCATGAGCACCTGCTCGATGACAACGGGCGCGGGGGTCGGCTCATCCGCGATCGCAGTGGCGGTGCAGGTGGCACAGATGGCAAGCAGCAGGACGAGGCTGACGGCGAAGGGGCGCATGGTTCCTCCAGAAGGGGATGGGGGCGACACCGGAATCGTTCCCGAACATAAGGCAGGACCCCGGCCGGGGAAAAGCCCGAATGGTCGTGCCGGCGATCATGGGGCTACGGCGCGGGATTGTTGTGCTCGCCGCCAGGGACCCGGGGTGGCAATAGGATGTTGATTTCCCCGGGCACGTCACCCATCCTAGTCCGCGACATGTTCACCACCAGAAAAATCCGCCGTTACTGGCTCTTTCTCGTGCGCCTGCAGCGGGAGATCGGATACGACGACTGCATGGGGATGGCGGCTCAGATCGCCTTCTACACCATGCTGGGGTTGTTCCCGTTCCTGATCTTCCTGCTCAGTCTGGTCAGCACGTTCCCCCTGGGCGACGCCCTGCAGCCCATGCTGCTGGACGCCCTGCGCGAGCAGATGCCCGTGGAAGCGGCCAACTACGTCGTGGGCATCGTCATGGACCTGCTGCCCCGGAGCAATCAGGGGCTGCTGAGCTTCGGGTTGCTGGCCTCGTTGTGGGGCGCGTCCATGGCCGTCGGCGCCCTCATCACGACCATCAACCGGGCCTACAACATCCGGCCGCGGCGCAGCATGGTCACCCAGAAGGTGCTGTCCATCGTGCTCGTGCTGGTGCTGTCGGGGCTGTGGCTCATGTCCATGACCATCATCCTGATGGGTCCCCAGGTCACCCAGCGCATCTTCGAATTCGTGGGCCTCGCCAGCGAGACCAACACCTTCTGGACGAGCGTGCGCCTGCCCATGGCCTTCCTGCTGAACCTGGTGCAAAATCCAAACAGTCTCTACATATTGTAAACATATTTAAACGTATGTGCAAACTCCTCAATAGTGGTGGGAGTTGTGCTTTCTTCGGTTCGCTTTGCTGTGGCTATCTTGCCTTCATTCACTGCTTGAATGAACTCGTTATAATTATCAGCAACATTTTCGGAAGC
>JAUUZX010000099.1 GCA_030592025.1 bacterium
GCCCTGCGTGACCACGGATGTGGGTGACGCCGCGGTCATCGTCGACGATGCCGAGCGGGTCGTCCCGGTCCGTGACCCCGCGGCGCTGGCGGCGGCCATGCTGCGGGCCCTGGACGCACCGGGGCCGTCACCGCAGGAGCTGCGGCACCGTGTGGAGGAACGGTATGGTCTCGATGCGTTGGTGACGAGAACCGAAGCGTTGCTGGCGTCGTTGCCAGGCGGCAGGGATATCGACGGAACCGAAGGAGCTCGGTAGCATGTGCGGCATCGCCGGATTCTGGGACCCGAGCAGGGGGATGAACGACCCTCGCGCCGCTCTGCGCCGCATGGCCGGCACCATGACCCACCGCGGCCCCGACGCGGACGGCGAGTTCCTTGCGGACGAGGTCGGCCTGGGCCTGGCCCACCGCCGCCTCTCGATCCTCGACCTCTCGGTCGACGGCGCCCAGCCCATGACCTCGGCCGGCGGCCGCTACGTCGTGACCTACAACGGCGAGGTGTACAACTTCCGCGACCTGCAAAGGGAATTGGCGGGAAGCGGCGCGGTCTTCCGTGGACAGTCCGACACCGAGGTCATCCTGGCGGCGGTGGAGACCTGGGGCCTCGACGCCGCCCTTGCGCGCTTCAATGGCATGTTCGCCTTCGCCCTCTGGGACCGTGAGGAGCGGCGGCTCCATCTGGTGCGTGACCGTGTCGGCATCAAGCCGCTCTACTACGGCTGGGTTGGCGGGGTCTTCGCCTTCGCGTCCGAACCGGCCGCCATCGCCACGCTCCCCGGTTTTACCCGTGCGGTGGACCCCGGGGTCCTGGGGCTCTTCCTGCGCCACAGCTATGTGCCGGCTCCCCATTGCATCTGGCGGGGCGTGCGCAAGCTCGCCCAGGGGCACCGTCTCGAGATCGCGGCGCCCCAGCCCGGCCAGTGGCCCGAGCCCATCGCTTGGTGGCGGGCCCGGGACGCGGTGGACGCCGGCGCGCGGGAGCCCTTCGCCGGCAGTGACGACGAGGCCGTCGATCGGCTGGGGGACCTGCTCGGCGACGCCGTGCGCAGTCGCATGGTGGCCGACGTGCCCCTGGGGGCGTTCCTCTCCGGCGGCATCGACTCCTCCCTGGTGGTGGCCCTCATGAAGGAGGCCGGCGCGGGTTCGGTGCGGACCTTCAGCATCGGCTTCGAGGAGGAGGAGTTCGACGAGGCGCCCTACGCCCGGGCCGTGGCCCGGCACCTCGGCACGGACCACACCGAGCTTCAGGTGACGGGCCAGGACGGCCTCGATGTCATCCCCAGCCTGCCGGCCATGTTCAGCGAGCCCTTCTCTGATTCATCCCAGATCCCCACCTACCTGGTTTCCCGGTTGGCCCGTGACCATGTCACCGTTTCCCTGTCGGGCGACGGGGGTGACGAGCTCTTCGCCGGCTACCAGCGCTACGCCCTGGCCCTCGGCATGTGGCGGCGTCTGGGCCGGGTGAACAGGCCTGTATCCCGGGCGCTGGCGACGGTCCTGCGGTCCGTGCCGGCCCGTACCTGGGACCTGCTCCTCAAGCCCGCGCAGCCGTTCCTCTCCGCGCAGATGCTGGCGACCTCCCCGGGGGATCGTCTCCACAAACTGGCGGAAGTCATGACCGGCGGCGGCTTCGACGGCCTCTATCGCAACATGATGTCCCACTGGAAGGAACCCGCGAAACTCACGGGTACACAAGAATATGCGACCTTGCTGACGGGTCTCGATGGGGCGCCTCCCCGGGACAACCTCACCGAGCGCATGACCTACTGGGACCTCATGACCTACCTGCCCGACGACATCCTGACCAAGGTGGACCGGGCCAGCATGGCGGTCAGCCTCGAGGCCCGGGTGCCGTTGCTGGACCACCGGGTCGTCGAGTTCGCCTGGTCGCTGCCCCTGGGCATGAAGGTGCGCGGCGGCCAGACCAAGTGGTTGCTGCGGCGGTTGCTGGATCGCTACGTGCCGAGTCCCCTCATCGATCGCCCCAAGAAGGGCTTCGGCGTGCCCCTGGAGACGTGGCTGCGCGGTCCCCTGCGCGACTGGGCCGAGAACCTCCTGGACCGGCGGCGCCTCGAAAGCGAGGGCATGCTCGCGGCCGACCCCGTGCGCCGCCTCTGGCGTCAGCACCTGTCCGGCGAGTACCGCTGGCAGTTCTATCTGTGGGACGTCCTCATGTTCCAGGCCTGGTGGGATGAGCACGGGAGGCCGAGGTGACCCGTATGACCCGAATGAAGACCGCCGTCTTCTGCGCCATGCGCGGCTTCGCTTTGGCCCGTTCGCGGCTGGACGTGATGGGGGCCTTCGTCGACGCGGGTTGGCGGGTCGTGGCCCTGACCGAGGCCGATCGCACGGCGCAGGACCTGCGCGACGCCGGTGTCGAGGTGGTCGATGTGCCCTTCTTCACCCGGGGGCGTCGTCCGCTGGCCTGGCCGTTCCTGGCCCGCCGGCTGAAGGGCGAACTCACGGATCTTCGCCCGGACTTCCTGCACACCTACAACGCCCTGCCCATCATCCTGGGCGGGCTCGCCGGCGCCGGGTCGGCGATCCCGGTGCGCGTGGCCACGGTCACGGGTCTTGGACGCGGCTACGGCCGGGGGGGAGCGGCGCGTCGGCTCACCCTGGCCGGCTACGGCCGCGGTCTGCGGGGCGTCGACTGGACCGTCTTCCAGAACGAAGCGGACCGGGAGATCCTCACGGAGCGCCAGCCGCAACTCGCCGCGCGCAGTTCGGTCATCGTGGGGTCGGGGGCGGACACCGATCGTTTTCTGCCCTCGACAGCGCCGCCGGAGGAGCGGCCGCGGGTGCTCATGGTCAGCCGCCTGCTCTGGCAGAAGGGCGTCCGCGAGTTCGAGAAGCTGGCCCGCGTTACGGCGGCGAGCTGCCCCGAAGTGCGCTTCCAACTCGCCGGCGAACTCGTGCCGGATGATCCCGACGCCGTGCCCGCCGAATGGATAGCCGACCGCCAGGCCGAGGGCGTGTGGGAGTTCCTCGGCTACCGCGAGGATCTCGAAGACGTGCTGCCCGGCGCGGCGGTGGTCGTGCACCCGACCCGGTACCGGGAGGGCGTGCCCCGCATCGTGCTCGAGGCCGGGGCCTGCGCCGTGCCCGTGGTGGCCTTCCGCGGTCCCGGCACCGACGACGTGATTCGTGACGGCGAGACCGGGCACCTCGTAGCTCCTGGGGACGAGACCGCCTTGGCCGCGAAGGTGCACGACCTGGTGCGGTACCCCGGGGACCGGCAGAGGATGGGCGCGGCGGCGGCGGAACACATCCGCCGGAACCACACCCTGGCCGACGTCACCCGCCGCTACCTCGATCTGTACCGGAGCCTGGGGGTGGACCTGCCGTGACCGCACCCCTGCGCGTGCTCCACGTCATCACCGACCTGCGGGTCGGGGGCGCCGAGACCATGCTGGCCAAGTTGCTGGGCGCCATGGACCGGGAGCGGTTCCCGTCGGAGGTGGCGTCCCTGGTCGGCGGCGGCGAGGTGGCGGGGCGCATCCGGGACCTGGGGGTGCCCGTGACCGAACTCGGCTTGCGGCCCGGCCGTCCCGATCCCCGTGCCCTGTGGCGTCTGCGGCGGGTTCTCGGGCGCTTCGGCCCTGCGGTCGTCCAGGGCTGGATGTACCACGGCAACCTGGCCGCGACCCTGGCTTGCTGGGGCCTGCGGCCGGCACCCCGGGTGCTCTGGAACATCCGCCACGCCCTGCACGACCTGGCCGGCGAGGCTCCTCTCACGCGGCGGGTGATCGGCCTGAGCGCCCGGCTGTCCGGACGGCCCGCGGCGATCGTCTACAACGCCGAAGTGAGCCGTCGTCAGCACGAGGCGGTGGGCTACGCCGGGGCCCATGCACGGGTGCTGCCCAACGGGTTCGACCTGGACCGGTTCCGGCCTGCGCCGGAAGCCCGGGCCGGGCTGCGCCGCGATCTGGGGCTGCCCCCCGACGCCCCGCTGGTCGGCCTGGTTGCTCGTTACCATGAGGTCAAGGGCCACGACGTGTTCCTGGAGGCGATGGCGTTGGCGCGCCGGTCCCTGCCCGATCTCCATGGGGTGTGCGTCGGTCGCGGCGTCACCGAAGAGCAGTCGGGCCTGGCGGTCCGCGTGGGCCGCGAGGATCTGGCCGGCCACGTCCACCTGCTGGATCCCCGCGAGGACACGGCGCCCCTGTTGGCGGCGCTGGACGTTCTGGTCTCGGCCTCCCGGAGCGAAGGCTTCCCCAACGTCCTGGGCGAAGCCCTGGCCTGCGGCACGCCCTGCGTGGCGACGGACGTGGGGGAGTCGCGCATCATCCTGGAGGGTGTGGGGGAGGTCGTGCCGCCGGGCGACGCCGAGGCCCTGGCGGAGGGGCTGCTCAGGTTGCTGAACGAGGATCCCGCGGCCCGCGAGGAACGGAGCCGCCGCGGCCGCGAGCGGGTGGCCGAGCGGTACACCCTGCCGGTGATCGCCCGCCTCTATGAAGATCTCTACGCCAATCCCTGGATCGAGGGCGACGGCTCGGCGTGAGCCGCTACGAAGGCCACGATGCGGGCTATCTCCCGGGGGTCGAGGCCCGTGTGGGTGGGCAGGTTGATGATCTCGAGGCTCGCCCTTTCGGCCACCGGACAACTCCCGGCCCGGTAGCTCGCCAGTTCCCAGCCCGTCCTGTTGGGGTGCACCGGCGACAGGAACCAGTCGCCCAGTTCGATGCGGGCGGTGCGGGCGGCGTCCAGAAGTTCATGTTTGTTCCCCACCCGCAGGGGGTAGCGCAGCCAGACCGGCGCGCACCCCGGCGGGACGGTGGCCGTGGGCAGTCCGTGCCGGCGCAGTTCCGTCTCGATGATCCCCACGTTGCGGCGGCGGATGTCGGCGTTGCGGTCGGCGTCCGCCAGCAACCGGCGCAGGGTCCGCACCTGCAGGCCACCCATGCGCTTGCGGTATTCCGTGGGTTCGCGGCAATCCAGCTCCGCCCCCGTGGACGACCCGATGACCAGCCCCACCTTGCCCAACGCCCGGTACAACCCCTGCAGCAACCAGAACAGGCGCGGGCGGTAGAGCGCGCGGTAGGCCAGGTACTGGCTCTGCAGGCGGAAGGTCTCCAACGCTCCCGGGTGCAGGTAGCGGGCGGCGGTTTCCCGCACGGCGGCGTCCAGGTCCGGGTCGTTCACCTGGGCCCAACCGCCGAGGCCCGTCGTCACCGGCTTGGACCACTGGCTCGAGAAGAAGGCGGCGTCGCCCAGGCGGCCCACGGGCACACCGCGGTAGGTCGAGCCCAGGGCGTGGCAGGCGTCCTCGATGATGGGCAGACCGTGGGCCGCGGCGAACTCCCGCAGCGGCTCCATGACCGCGGGCAGGCCGTAGGTGTGCTGGACGATGAGGGCCTTGGTGCGGCCCGGATCCCAGGTGACGCCCCGGCCGGCTTCCAGCTTTGCCGCGTCGAGGTTGCAGGTGACCGGGTCGATGTCCACGTACACGGGCTCGGCGCCCCGGTAGAGGATGGCGTTGGGGACGACCACGCAGGTGTAGCCCGGCAGCAGCACCTGGTCGTCGGGACCGACCCCCGCCGCCTCGAGGATGGCGTGGAGCGCGACGCGCCCCTTGAAGAAGGGGATGGGGGTGCCGACGCTCATGTCGCCATCCCGTCCAGCGTCCGGTCAATCAGCACCCGGTCGGTGTCGCTCAGGGAGCGGGCCGCCTTGCCCACGCTCGAGGCGCGCACGTCGGCCACGGCGTCGGCCATGATCTCGGGCCGTGAATCCGCGCCGAGGAACGCGAGCACATCGGCGAGTCGGGCTGTGGGGTTGCCCACGAACTCCTCGTAGCGCAAACGGTGGACACGCGCCGGGTCGATGGCCGCCAGATCGTCGCGGGTCCGCTCGACGCAGCGGCGCCATTGGAGGGCGGCGAGTTCGGCCAGGGCGATCTCCCGGGGGAGGTCGCCCTGGCCGGCGAAGGCCGGTCCCCACACGGCCAGTCGCCGGTCACCGGCAGTCAGTCGGCGCAGGCGGTTGGCCAGGAAGCGCGCCCCGTAGTAGGGCAGATCCGACGGCGGCACGAAGCGGGCCTTGGCCAGGGAGTACCGCAGGTCGAAGCCTGCCCGCCAGCGCTTCATGGCCGAGGCCACCGCGTCGGGTCCGTCCCGTTCGATGACCAGGAAGCGGGCCTCCGGCAGCACCGTGTCCACGAAGCCCAGGCGCAGGGAATTGGCGCAGGTTTTCTCCACCAGGAGGGGCACGCCGCCGGCCTGGCGCGCGAAGGCCCGGCGGATGTGACGGCGGACGTCGGGGGTGGCCATGTTCGGCGTGAATTCGTCATCCGGGTGGGCC
>JAUUZX010000196.1 GCA_030592025.1 bacterium
AGATCCTGCTCGATCAGGGCCTTCTCGATCTCCCGCACCTCGAAGAGTAGCTCGTAGGCAGCGTCGTTGTCCGAACGGCGCGGGACCAGTGGCCGGTTCCGTTCGATGACGTTGCGGGGCCGGGCCATGACGCCGAATGCGTCCTTCAGCGATTCGGCGGCCTCCTCGAACTTGGAATCCTGAATGGACGAGAAGCTGGCGATGAGCACGAAGAACGTCAGCAGCAGGCTCATCATGTCCCCGTAGGTCATGATCCAGCCGCCGAGCCCCTGCTTGCTGGTGACTTTCTTCTTGCGGGCCACCATTGGCCTCCCGTCCGTGGGTTGGACCGGCTAGGCCGCGGCCCGTTTGGCGTCGTCTACCTTGCGCCGCATGGTCGGCGAGAGGAAGGACTTCAGCTTTTCCTCGACGATCCGCGGCGAGTCCCCGCTCTGGATCGCCATGATGCCCTCGATCACCATGTACTTGATGAGCATCTCCTCCTTGGACCGCGTCTCCAGCTTTCCCTGCATGGGTAGGAAGAACGCGTTGGCCAGGACGGCCCCGTAGAAGGTGGTGATCAGGGCGGTGGCCATGCCGGCGCCGATCTGGGCGGGGTCCTCCAGGGACGAGAGCATGTTCACCAGACCGATCAGGGTCCCGATCATGCCGAAGGCCGGGGCGAAGGAACCGCCGGCCCCCAGGATCCGGGCGCCCTCGGCATGGCGGTTCTCCACCTGGCCCAGGTCCGTCTCGAGGATCTTTTCCAGCAGCTGGGGGTCGGTTCCGTCCACGGCCAGGTGCAGGCCCTTGCGCAGGAACTCGTCCTGCTCCTGCTCGGATTCCTCCTCCAGGGCGAGCATGCCCTCCCGGCGGGCCCGCTCGGCGTACTTGACGATCTTGGAGATGACCTCGTCCTGATCCACCACCTTGAACAGCAGCGTCTTTTTGAGCAGGCCGACGATGCCCATGATCCGGCCGAGAGGGAAGTTGATCAGGAGGGCGCCGGTGGTGCCGCCGATCACGATGGCCACCGACGGGAGGTCCAGGAAACCCTGGATGTTGCCGCCCAGAAGGATCGACCAGACAATCAGTCCGAAGGCCGCCACGATGCCGACAACGGTCGCGATATCCACGCTCTTGTCCTTCCTGATCCCGCCCGGACGGGGCGTCGCGTGGGAGTGTTATCCCTCGAACACCGAGCCCTGTCCGCCCGTTGGCACGGGGTAGATGCGGGCCTGGGCGCGGTAACCCACCGCCCGGCCGATCACGTCGTCCATCTCCTCGAGAACCATGATCTTGCGCCCGGTGGTCAGACTGATCAGGGTGTCCGGGGTGGATTCGATGAACTCGATCAGGTCGGCGTTCACCACGATCTCCCTGCCATTCAATTTCGTGACTTTGATCATCGACTTTAGCTCCTTGCGCGCCGGATCGGTGGAATGCGCCTCTGCACGCCTCCGGTCAGGTGCCGCCGGGGGTCTGCGTCGGCGCCGGTGGAATGCGAAAAGCCCGCCACCGTGCGCCGGGATTTCATCGGTCGCTCCCGTACGCGCTGAGGCTGGTGCTGATCCCGGCCGCGTAACCGGGATCCATGCGGGCCAGGATCCTGGCCGCTTGCCGTTCCTTCATCCGGACCATGATCTCCAGCACGAGCTCCGATTCCAGGGCCGCCATGATGGACGCCGCCTGCCCGGGTTTCATGGCCTCGTACATCCGGGCCAGGTGGGTGGCGGAGCGCTCCCGTTCCTCGAGGTAGACGGATTGCTTCGCGTCCAGTTCCGCGATGACGGCCTCCAGCCTCCGTCGGCTCCGGTCGAGGATCTTCTCCTGCACGGCCGCCTGTTGCTGCAGGTCCACGAGATCCTCCCGTTGGCGCTGGATGCGGTCCCTCTCCCGGGCCAGGTCCGCGAAGACCCGCTCGGCGGCCTCGTAGTCCTCCGCTGCCAGGTGGGGCGTGGGCGCGGTCGGAACCGCATTGCCCAGCTGGGTCCCGATCATCGTCACGCCACCGAAGATCAGGACGAACGTGATCACGGAAATGATGGCTACGGTCTTCATCGCGATTCGCTCCTCGGGTCAGTTGCCGACCGGCGCCGGGGTCCGTCGGCAGGCGCGATGGTCTCAGGAAACGATCTCCGTGCTCTTGCCGCCCCTGCCGAGGGAGACCGTGCCGACCTTCTCCATGCTCCGCACGACGTCCACGATTTGCTTCTGGGCTTCTTCCACCTTGGTGAGCCGGACCGGTCCCATGTAGTCCATGTCCTCGATGACGCCCTCGGCCGCCCGCTTCGATATGTTGGCGAAGATCCTCTCCTTGATCTCCTCGGTGGCGCCCTTGAGAGCCAGGGTCAGCCCCCTCATGTCGATCTCCTTGAGGACCTCCTGGATGTCCGAATCGTCGAGCAGGACGATGTCCTCGAACACGAACATCAGGCCGTTGACCTCATTGGCCACGTCGTCGTCGATCTCGCGCATCTCGTCGAGGATCTCCTGCCCGGTATCCCGCTCGACCTTCTTGAGGATCTCGGCCATCTGCTTCCGACCGCCGCAGCGGGCACGACTCGCGGTGATCTCGCCCTGCAGCCGCCCGGAGAGCACTTCTTCCACGACGCCGAGCATCTCGTGGCTAGGTGCATCGAGGACCGCCACGCGGTGGGCGACGTCGCCCTGCAGATCCGTGGGCAGGTTCACCAGGATCGGAGCGCTGATGCGGGGATCCACGTGGGCCAACACCGCCGCGATGGTCTGGGGATGTTCGGTCTTCAGGTAGTTGGCGACGGTCAGGGGATCCAGTTCCTCCAGGGGCTCGAATCCCTTGATCGTGCCGTAGCTCGTGATCCGTTCGATGAAAGTATCGGCCGTGCGGCTGCCGAAACCGGATTCCAGAATGGTCCTCGCCGTCGCTTCACCGCCACGAGCCAGGCCGGAGATCCGGCGGCTCACCTTCAAGAATTCCGCGAGGGCGCTGTTCTTGTCCCCGTTGGTCACGTGACCCATGCCGGCAATCATGTGGGCCAGTTCCTCGATCAGGGGTTCGGGCAGCTTGGACATGACCTTGCCGCCCGCCTCGGGGCCGAGTGCCATGAGGAATACCGCCGCCCTGCGCACCGCCTGTTCCGCCACGTCAGTCTCCTACTGCTTCCCGGGCCCGGCCCGGGACCTCGAAGCCGTCGATCCAGGCCTCGACCACCTGGGCAACGCGTTCCGGGTTGTCCACGGCAAGCTCCTGGAGGTCCTGGATGATCTGGGGATTCATGTCCGGGAGCCCGTCCGGGTCCCCGCTCTTGCCGTCGAGCACCGCAGCGGTGCTCCGGGGACTCGTGTCGGTGGACCGGCTGTCCTCCAGCATCCGCCGGATGTGGTGCCGCAATACCAGGGCGGCCGCGCCCAGCATGATCAAAACGACCGCGCGGCCCCCGTACCGGGCCACCAGGTCGACCCAGGCGGGGACCGGGGCGCCGGCGCCGTAGGTCAGGGATTCGCTGGTCTGGCGGAAGGGCATGTTCACGATTTCGATCAGGTCGCCGCGCACCATATCAAGGCCCACCGCCGTCCGGACGATGCGTCGCAACTGATCCATTTCGTCGGCGCTCAGCGGCGTGTAGACGGGCGTGCCGTTGTCCCCGCCGACCTCGTAGCGGCCGTCCACGAAGACGGCCACGGAAAGGCCCTCGACGCCACCGGACGCGCCCACGATGCGTTCGATGGTCCGGTTGACCTCGTAGCTGGTCTCGCTGTTCTCGCTGGTCCTGCCGGTGGCCGGGTCGCTGGACTCGGTGCGGGTCTCGCTCTTCACGGCGGCCGACGCGGGGTCGTAGATTTCCCGCTCCGTTTCGATCTTCTAGTAGTTCAGGGCCGCGTCAATCCTCACGATGGATCGGCCGGGGCCCAGGACGCGGTCCAACATGCTGGCGGCCTTCTCCTCCAGGTGGGCCTCGATGTCCTTGCGGAGGGCGAGCTGGTCTCCGCTGCGCCCCGGGGAACCGTCGCGGGAACTCCGGGAAAGGATTCTGCCGTGCCGGTCGATGACTGCGACGTTGGCCGGATCCAGGTTCTCCAGGCTGCCCGCGACCAGGGACTGGATGCCCGCGACCTGGGAATCTGTCGGGCGGGCCGTCCGACCCAGGCGCAGCACCACGCTGGCGGTGGCTTCGGCGGCCCGCCGCGCCATGACGTCCGGACCGGGCAGCACGAGGTGGACCCGGGCCGACTGGACCCCCTGCAGCGTCTCGATGGACCTGGCCAATTCTCCTTCGAGGGTGTGCCTATCGTCGACGTTCTGCAGGAACGTGTCCGTTCCGAACCGGTTGCGATCGGATATCTCGAAGCCGACGGTGCCGCCGGAGGGCAATCCCCTGGTCGCCAGGTCCGCCCGCAAACGGTGCACGTCCTCGGCGGGGACGAGGATGGTGTCGCCTCCGTTGGTGAGTTCCACCTCCACGTTCTGGCGGGCGAGCTCTTCCAGCGCGAAGGAGGCGTCTCCGGCGCTCAACCCCGTGAACAGGACGGTGCGTTCGCCCTGTCCCAGCCACATCAGGAATGCTACGACGCTCAGGACGCTGATCACGACGAACGCGGCCAGGATGGCCCGCTGGTTGAAGCTCAGGGCGCCGGCGTGCCCGCCGATTCCGCCGATCTTCCGCTCGATTCCGTCCACGGCGTTACCTCAGATCCTTCCGGGTTCAGTCCAGCGATTGCTCATCAGACCTGCATGCTCATGATGTCCCAGTAGCCTTTCAGGACCCTGTTGCGCACCTCGAGAAGCAACTCGAAGGCCATCCAGGCCTCCTCGGCCGCGATGGCCACATCGTGGTGGTTTGCTCGCACCTTGCATCTCACCATCCCGTTTCGGC
>JAUUZX010000123.1 GCA_030592025.1 bacterium
AGCAAAAGTATGCTCGGGGCGACTGCGGGCGAAACCGATCAGCCAACGCATGGCCAACTGGGTCCGCCTCTCATTCCGGACTTCGACGGGCACCTGATAGGTGGCTCCACCGATACGCCGGGATTTCACTTCAACACTGGGCTTGACGTTGTTCAAGGCGGAGCGGAAGACATCGATGCCCTCCTGCCCCGACTTGTCCTTGATCGCGTCAAAGGCCGTGTAGATCGCCTTCTCGGAGACGCTCCGCTTCCCGTCCTTCATGCAGTAGTTGATGAATCTGGTCACCATCACGTCGTGGAAACGAGGATCGGCGGCCAGTTCACGCTTATCGGGGGACCTGCGTCGCGACATTCTGCCTTCTCCTGCGGACGACCCGCTGTCTATGCCGGCGAACCGGCTGAATTCCGTAACAAGCGCACCGAAAGGCGCGCAATAACTTGCTACTAGGCCTTGGGGCGCTTGGCGCCGTACTTCGAACGTCCCTGGCGACGATCATCGACCCCGGATGCGTCCTGGGTACCACGAATGATGTGGTAGCGGACACCGGGCAGATCCTTCACACGACCGCCGCGCACCAGCACGATGCTGTGCTCCTGCAGGTTGTGCCCCTCACCGGGAATGTACGCAGTCACTTCGATGCCGTTGGTCAGCCGGACACGGGCGATCTTCCGCAGCGCCGAGTTGGGCTTCTTGGGCGTCTGGGTGTAGACACGGGTGCAAACACCCTTGCGCTGGGGGCAGGCCTGCAGGGCAGGGCAATTGCTCTTCTTGACCTGGGCCTTACGGCCCTTCCGGACCAGCTGATTCAGTGTAGGCAACTTCGATTCTCCTGCGGTCTTCGAGCCTTTTTCCGGGGTCTGTTGCGCTTCCGCACGGCCATTCAGGCGTTATCCAGGCATGATCCGAAGACTCCGGATCTCCCCACCCACAAAACCGGGGCGCAATCAGACACCACGGCAGCCGCGATCGGCTGCCGTCGTGAGCAGGGAATATTATACGTGAGGGGCTGGCATGTCAAGATTTCCCACAGGTATTTTGGCCTGGCCGCGGTCCTCCATGCCCGAACCCGGCCCCGGGGACTTGTTCGAAAAACACTTCATGCCCCGCAATTCCCGCCGAAACATAACCCAAGACCAGGGATTCGCCACTCCATGCCCGTTTCCGGAGAGTATTCGCCCATGCCACTTATCACCACCGTCGACGAGGAAAGGTCCCAGTCCTGGGCACGGGTCATGATGGGCGTGGTCTCGCTGATCGCGTTCAGCCTGGCGGGGCAGTTCCGTGATCTGGCGCCGTCGGTGCTGCAGTCCGGCTTGACGACCATCATCTCCTACCTTGTGTTCTCCCTCGTCTGGATCGCCATGGTGTGCCGCTTCCCCCGCCGCTGGGAATGGCGCCGCAACATCTCCATGATGGCGGACATCGGCATCATGACGTTCTTCCTCCATCTGGGGGGCAAGTACTCCGCGGCTTTCTACCCCATCTTCCTGTGGATCATCATCGGCAACGGGATCCGCTTCGGGGAACGCTACCTCCTGCGAGGCCTGGCCCTCGGCACCCTCGGCTTCGGCTCGCTCCTCGTGTTCGACCAGTTCTGGAGCTCCAACCTCGAGATCGGCGCCGGGCTGCTGCTGGGCGTCGTCGTGCTGCCCGTCTTCTACCAGGGGCTCCTGCGCCGTCTGCGTGTCATGTCGCAGCTGGAGGTCGAGCTGGCGGAGTCACGCCTGGCGGACAAGGCCAAGGACCAGTTCCTGGCCACCATGAGCCACGAGATCCGCACCCCCATGAACGGCGTGCTCGGCATGGCCCAGGCCCTGGGCGAGACCGACCTGAACGGGAAGCAGCAGGAACACCTGCACATCATCACGCGTTCGGTCGAGTCGCTGCTGCACATCATCAACGACATCCTCGACTACTCCAAGATCACGTCCCATGACCTCTCCCTGGAGTCGGTCCCCTTCGACCTGCACCGGCTGCTGGAGGACGTCCAGTCCCTGATGCAATCCACCGCCGAGGCCAAGGGCGTCGAACTGATCTTCGACTATCCCGCGGACACCCAGCGCTACTTCCTGGGGGACCCCACGCGCATCCGCCAGATCGCCTTCAACCTGGTCGGCAACGCCATCAAGTTCACCGAATCCGGGCATGTGCGCATTTCCTGCAGCGTGGCCAAGCGCAACCCGGCCCGCAACGTCGAACTGGCCATCGCGGACACGGGCATCGGCATCCCCGCCGACCGGCTGGCCGCCGTCTTCCACCAGTTCGAGCAGGCCGACAACTCCACCACCCGCCAGTACGGCGGCACGGGGCTGGGCCTGGCCATCAGCCGTAAGCTCTCCCACATGATGGGGGGGGACATCAGCGCCAAGTCCACGGTGGGGAAGGGTTCGGTTTTCACCGTTTCCCTGAGCTTGCCCACGTGCGAAGCCCCGGCCGAGGACTCGACCCCCGAGGCGGGCAGCGAGGTCCTGCCGCAGTTCGGACTCAAGGCGCTCGTGGCCGAGGACAACCGCTTCAACCAGGTCGTCGTGCAGAACCTCCTGCAACGCATCGGCATTCAGGTCGACATCGCCGAGAACGGGGCGGTCGCCCTCGAGATGCTCGAAAAGGGGAATTACGACGTGGTGTTCATGGACGTGCGCATGCCCGTGATGAACGGCTACGAAGCCACGGAGCGGATCCGGCAGCGGGACGACGAACTGGCGCGGATCCCCATCCTCGCCGTGACCGCCGACGCCACCCGCGGCGATGTCCAGAAGTGTCTGGCCGCCGGCATGGACCGCCACCTGAGCAAGCCCCTGCGTGTGGCCGAAGTCGCCAAGGCCCTCGAGTCCCTGGACAGTCTTCTCGCCCGTCCGGTCTGACCCTCTCCCTCAGGCACGACCTTCCATGGCGTCGGGAATCTCTTCCTCGTCGCTGGTGACCCGGCGGTTCTGGGCCTGGATCAGGCGTTCGATGAGCAGGAGATCGCGGTCGCCCAGGCGCAGCGCAGCGTCGACCCAGATCTTCGTGACGGTGATGAGTTCCTCGTAGGTGACGGGATTGATGCACCGCCGCACCCGGGACATGGCCGCGTGGGCGTTGCTGCGTCGCCGGTGCTGGGCGATGAAGTCGATCACCGCCTGCTCACCCTCGCCGGGGTCGACGACGCGATCGACGAGTTTGAGCTCGAGCATGTCGTCGGAGGAGAGCATCTTGCCGGTCATGATGAGCCGCTCGGCCACGTCCGGCGTCGTACGGCGCACCAGGAAGCTGTAGGCGCCCATGCCCGGGATGAGGTTGAACAGGACCTCGGGCAATCCCCACTTGGCCCCGCGTTCCGCGATGATGACGTTGCTGGAAATGGCGGCCTCGAAACCGCCGCCGAGGGCATCCCCCTGCACCAGGCTGATGGTGGTCAGCGGCTGGTCGTAATTCACGGCGTTGGGATAGAGCACGTCGATGCAGGCCTTGGCGTAGCGGAAGAGCCCCTGCCGGTCGCCCGCCCGGATGAGGCGGGAGAACAGCTTGAGGTCGCCGCCCATGTTGAAGACGCCCGGCACGCTGCTGGCCAGGACCGTGTAGCAGACGGGATTGGGCTCACCGCGCACATCCGCCTCGCGGATGACGGTCTCCACCCGGTGCTGGAACTGGCGCAGCTCCTCGAGCAGATCCGGGTTGAAGCAGGGGCGGTGCCGCGGCGCGAGGGTGTACCACACCGTGCGCATGGTAGCGTCGTAGCGGATTTCTACCTGTTCGTAGTCTCCGCCCGGGGCGAGAAAGTCGTGCCTGCTGATCATGGTTCCTTCCCTGGAATCCCGACCTGGCCGACCGCCACTCCCTCCCTGTGCGGACGAATCTCTTTGGTTGTCGTGGGCGCGACCGTAGCACGCACTCGAATCGAACGTCTTCTAAAGAATTATGTCTTCTTGATTGCGGGTTCCCGCGTGCATACGACGGGGGCGACCGCCGGCCGCCCCCGCTGCATTGGAACACACCGCGTGGGTCAGTCCCCCGACGCGGCCCCGGCATCGCCCTCGAGTGCCATCTCCGACGCCGCCGCAGCCGCCGCCACCTGGGCCAACTCATGGAGTTCGATGCCCTCGATGATCAGCGGCTCCTCCTCGGCCGGCTCCTCCACCGCGAGGTGCTTGAAGTCGGCCAGGCCGGTACCGGCGGAGATGAGGTGACCCATGATCACGTTCTCCTTGAGGGACCGCAACTCGTCGCGCTTGCTGCGGGTGGCCGCATCGGTCAGCACGCGGGTCGTCTCCTGGAAGCTGGCCGCGCTGATGAAGCTGTCGGTGGTCAGGCTCGCCTTGGTGATGCCCAGGAGCAGCGGCTCGAAGGTCGCCGGCTCCAGCTCGGGCTCACCCGCCGCCCGCAAGGCCATGTTCTTCTCCATGATGTCGCGGTTGTAGGCCTCGACCAGCTGCTTGGTGACCTGCTCGTCCTCGAGGAACGGAGCGTCCCCCGGGGAGACGATGAGCACCTTGCGCAGCATGCGCGAAACGATGACCTCGATGTGCTTGTCGTTGATCTTCACGCCCTGGAGACGGTAGACCTCCTGCACGGCGTTCACCAGGTACCGCTGCACCTCGCCCACACCCTTGATGGCCAGGATGTCCATGGGGTTGATGGGGCCCTCGGTCAGGCGGTCGCCCGCCACCACATGCTCACCCTCGTAGGTGCGCACGTGCTTGCCGTGGGGGATGGTGTACTCCTTCTCCACGTCACCTTCGTCGACCACCGCGACCTTGCGCTGGCCACGGGTCGTGCCGCGGAACTCGACCACGCCGTCGATCTCGGTGACGGTTGCCGACTCACGGGGCTTGCGGGCCTCGAAGAGCTCGGCGACCCGGGGCAGACCACCGGTGATATCACCGGACTGGGACACCTCGCGGGGGATCTTCGCCAGCTGCGTGGCCGCGGGCACATCGTCGCCGTCCTTCACCAGCAGGAAGGCGCCGGTGGGCAGGATGTACTCGGCCATCTTCTTGCCGGTCTTCTTGTTCACGATCTGGATCGACGGATGGATGGTCTTGTCCGCCGACTCCGTGATGACCGGCTGCTTCATGCGCGTCTTCTCGTCCAGATCGACGCTCAGGGTCAGGCCCTCGACGATACCGGCGAAGGCCACGATGCCCGCGTCCTCGGCCAGGATGAAGTCCGCGAACGGGTCCCACTCGAAGATGGAATGCCCGACCGTGACCTTCTGGTTGTTCTTGACCATGACGACCGCACCGTAGGGCAGGCTCATCTGGCTGCGGGTGATCCCCGATTCCATCACGAGGCTGATCTCGCCCTTGCGGCCGATGGAGACCATCTCGCCGTCGGAGTTCTTGACCAGCTGCACTTCCTTGTTGAAGGCGATCTTCCCGTTGGCCGCGGCCTGCTTGGTCGTCTGCTCGACGATGCGGCTGGCCGTGCCGCCGATGTGGAAGGTCCGCAGGGTGAGCTGGGTGCCCGGCTCACCGATGGACTGGGCGGCGACGACCCCGACGGGCTCACCGATGTCCACCAGCTTCTGTTCCGACAGGTTGAAGCCGTAGCAGAGAGCACACACGCCGTGCTTGTTCTCGCAGGTGAGCACCGAACGCATGTACACCGAGTGGATGCCGGCGTCCTCGATCTCCCGGGAAAGCTCCTTGCCGATGACCTCGCCGACCTCGACGACCAGTTTGCCGTGGCCGTCAATGACGTCCTCGGCGGTGGTGCGGCCGAAGATGCGCTCGGACAGGGACTCGATCGTCTTCTCGCTCTCCTTCAACGACGTGATCTCCACGCCCCGGATGGTGCCGCAATCGTGGTCCGTGATCACGATGTCCTGGGCCACATCCACCAGACGGCGGGTGAGGTAACCGGCATC
>JAUUZX010000454.1 GCA_030592025.1 bacterium
AGAAGGGCCAGCCCAACATCAAGCCGCCCTTCCCCGCGGTGCAGGGCTTCCTGGACAAGCCGACCATCGTCAACAACGTGGAATCGGTGGCATCGGTCCCCTTCATCATCACCGAGGGCCCTGCCGCCTACATGGCCTTCGGGACCGAGAAGTCCTGCGGCACCAAACTCTTCTCGGTGAGCGGGCCGGTGAAGAAGCCGGGGGTCTACGAGATCCCCCTGGGTCTGCCCTTCCGCGAATTCTTCCATGACTGGCTGGGCGGCATGATCGAGGGCGAGGAGCTGAAGGCCGTCATCGTCGGCGGCAGTTCGGTGCCCGTCCTGCCCGCGGCCGAGATCATGAACTGCAACCTGGACTACGAGAGCCTGGGACAGGCCGGCACCATGCTGGGTTCGGGCGGGATGATCATCATCCCCGAGAGCAGCGACATGGTGGAGCTGATCCAGGTGCTCATGCACTTCTACTACGACGAGTCCTGCGGCCAGTGCACCCCCTGCCGCGAGGGCACGGGTTGGCTGCACAGGATCGTCAAGAGGCTCAGGGGGGGCGAGGGCACCGAGAAGGACCTCGAACTGCTGGAGCACGTATGCGACGGCATGGCCGGACTGACCATCTGCCCCCTGGCCGACGCGGCCGTCATGCCCATGCGCAGTTTCCTGGACAAGTTCCGCCCCGAATTCGAGGCCCTGATCCGCGAAACCGCGCCCGCCGGCCCCACCAGCCGCTGGCCGCGGGGTGAGCAGGAGTGACCGACATGGCCAAACTCACCATCGACGGCGTGGAGATCGAGGTTCCCGAGGGGACCCGCCTCTTCGACGCCTGCACCGAGGTCCGGGGCGAGGTGCTCCCGCACTTCTGCTACCACCCGGACCTGTCCATCGCCGGCGTCTGCCGCCTGTGCCAGGTCGAGGTGGAGGGGATGCCCAAACTGACCATCGCCTGCAACACCATGGTGCGCGACGACATGGTGGTGCACACCCGCAGCGAGAAGGTCCTCAAGGCGTCCAAGCAGATCCTGGAGATGCACCTGATCAATCACCCGGTGGACTGCCCCATCTGCGACCAGGCCGGGGAGTGCGGCCTGCAGAACCAGTACATGAACTACGGGCTCTACGAGTCCGAAGTCGAGATGGGCGACAAGGTCAACAAGCAGAAGGCCCAGGTCATCGGTCCCCAGGTCGTGCTGGACAAGGAGCGCTGCGTGCTGTGCAGTCGCTGCGTGCGCTTCTGCGACGAGGTCACCGGCACCGGCGAACTGGGTATCTACAACCGGGGCGACCGCGCCGAGATCGGGGTGGCTCCCGGCACGGAGCTGGACAACAACTACAGCCTGAACACGGTGGACATCTGCCCCGTGGGCGCCCTGACCAGCCGTGATTTCCGCTTCGAGAAGCGGGTCTGGATGCTCAAGAGCACCGAAGGGATCTGCCCCGGTTGCGCCACCGGTTGCAATGTGCGCATCGACCACGAGGCCGGGCGGGTCTTCCGGCTCAAACCCCGCCGCAATCCCGAGGTCAACGGGCCCGGGAGGTGCGACAAGGGCCGCATGATCTACAAGGACGTCCACGACGAGAAGCGACTGGGCACCCCCCGGGGTGGCACGGGCGAGTTGGCCTGGGCCGCTGCGGGGGCCGAACTGCTTCGCCTCTGCGGCGAGGGCGCCCTCAAACTGGTGGTGGTTTCGCCGCACCTGACCCTGGAGGAGATCTTCCTGCTGAAACGCGTGGCCGCCACCACCGGGGCGGCGATCTGCGCCGGGCCGACCGAGGCCGACCGCGGCGACGGCGACGACCTGCTGCTGGACGCGGACCGGGCGCCCAATCGCGCCGGCCTGGCCCTGCTGGGCGTGGACGAGGAAAGCGGCGCCGCCCTGGCCGGGAAAATCAGGGACGCCGGGGGCACGGTGCTGGTGGCCGGGGACGTCGCCGAGGCCGACGCCGCGGTGGCCGAGGCCCTGGGCACCGCGACCACCGCCTTCCTGGGCACCCACGACCGCGCCACCGCCGCCGCCGCCGCCCTGGTTCTGCCGGGTGCGGCCTGGGCGGAGAAGGCCGGAGTCTTCGTCAACCGCCAGGGCCGACTGCAGGCTTTCAAACAGGCGGTGGCCCGGCCCGGCCAGGCGCGCGAGGACTGGCGGGTGACGGCCGAGCTGCTGGGCGGTCTCGGCGCCGAGGCACCGGGCAGCCTGCGGGCCGTGCGCGGCGAACTGGCCCGGGACCTGGATCTGGAGCACCTGGACAACCTGCCCGCACTGGACAACCTGCCTGCGTTCGGTCTCGTGCCGGGGCAGACCGCGGCCCCGGCGGCCGGAGGTGAAGACTGATGGAGATCATGCTGGAGAGCCTGCTGAAGATCATCTTCATGGTCATCCTCATCATGAGCATGGTCGTCGTGCTGATCTGGGCCGAGCGCAAGGGCTCCGCCTTCATCCAGGACCGCACGGGGCCCAACCGGGCCGCGATCGGCGGCGTGCGCCTGGCCGGTCTGGTGCACCCGGTGGCCGACGTGCTCAAGCTCCTGTTCAAGGAGGACGTCCAGCCCGAGAACCGGCACCGCGCCTTGTACAACCTTGCGCCCTGGTGGGTGATGACGGTGGCCCTGGCCACCTACGCCGTGATCCCCTTCGGCGACCACCTGCTGGTGGGCGGCCGCGAGGTGGCCCTGGTGGTGGCGGACATCAATGTGGGCCTGCTCTACATCCTGGCCGTCTCCAGCCTGGGGGTCTACGGCGTCGTCATGGCCGGCTGGGCGGCCAACAACAAGTTCACTTTCCTGGGCGGC
>JAUUZX010000507.1 GCA_030592025.1 bacterium
GCCCTGACACGGGACCGTCCCCCACGCGGTTCCCGACGGCACGGCGGCATGCCGCGAACGAAGGAGGGCCGTCATGGCAGCCAGCATCTACAGCGTGGACTACTACTACACGACCGTCGAGGACCAGCCCGGTCAGGGTTGCAAGTTCCTCGAAACCCTTGCCGGCGAAGAGGTGAATCTTCTGGCCTTCAACGCCTTTCCCGTGGGCCGGGACCGCACCCAACTCGTCATCTACCCCCTGAACGCCACCTGGTTGGGTGATCTGGCGCGCAACGCGGGCCTGCGTTTGGTCGGTCCCCATCACGCGTTCATCGTGCACGGGGACGACGAACTCGGCGCCCTGGTGGACATCCACCAACGCCTGTGCGACGCCCGCATCAACGTGTCCAGCGCCAACGGGATCACGGACGGACGTGGCGGCTACCGCTACATCATGCACGTCCACCCCGAGGACTACGACCGGGCGCTGAGGGAGCTGAACGTCGACCAGAATCTGAAGTCCATTGCGGACTATCATCTGGATATCCGACGGCGGTTCGCAGCCAAGGGCTGATCCCGCGGCCGATCGCGGCGCCGTTCGGACCCATGGGTCCCAGGGCCCCCTCTTGCCGCCGGGAGGGGGCTCTGCTATTTTCCCAACCACCCCCAACAAGGAACGAGCATGGCCCGCATCCCCACCCGCAATCTCGCGTCCTTCGTGCGCTTCCTCGAGGAGCAGGGCGAACTCGTGCGCATCCCCGAGCCCGTCGATCCCTACCTGGAGGTCACGGAGATCGCCGACCGTCTCGTCAAGAACGGTGAGCATCCGGCGCTGCTCTTCGAACGTCCCGTGCCCGGCGATCTGAGCCGCGAGGCCGGCCTCACCACCACGGCGCGCACGGCCGCGGGCGAACCGGTGCCCCTGGTCATCAATCTCTTCGCCAGCCGGCGGCGCATGGCCTGGGCCCTGGGTTGCGAGACCATGGCCGAAGCCGTCGCGCGCATCGAGGAGCCCCTGGGCATGGGTCCCCCCGAAGGGCTGTGGGACAAGGTGCGCATGCTGGGCAAGCTCAAGGACTGGGGGGGCAGCACGCCGCGCACGGTGGGCCGGGGCCCCTGCCAGGAAGTCATCGTCAAGGGCGACGACCTGGCGCGGACAGGCCTGCTCGACCTGCTGCCGGTGCTCACCACCTGGCCCGGCGACGGCGGTCCCTACATCACGATGCCCCTGGTGATCACCCGCAACCCCGAGAATGGCCGACGCAACATCGGCAGGTACCGCATGCAGGTCTTCGACGGGCACACGACGGGTATGCACTGGCAGATCCACAAGACCGGCGCGGCGCACCACGGCGAGCACGAGCGGCGGGGCGAGCGCATGCCCGTGTGCGTGGCCATCGGCGGCCCGCCCGCCCTGACCTACGCCGCCACCGCGCCCCTGCCGCCGGACATCGACGAGGCCCTCTTCGCCGGCTTCCTCACGGGCGAACCCGTGACCATGACCAAGGCGGTGACCTGCGACCTGGAGGTGCCTGCCGAGGCGGACTTCGTCATCGAGGGCTACGTCGAGCCGGGTGAGCGACGCCGGGAGGGGGATTTCGGCGACCACACCGGCTGGTACAGCCTGGCCGAGGACTTCCCCGTCTTTCACGTGACGGCCATCACGAGCCGCACCCAACCCATCTACCTGACCACCATCGTCGGCAAGCCGCCCATGGAGGACCGTTGGCTGGGCTGGGCCACCGAGCGCCTCTTCCTGCCCCTGCTGCGGGTGCCCCTGCCGGAGATCGTGGACTACCACCTGCCCGCGGCGGCCTGCTTCCACAACCTGGTCATCGTGGCCATCCGCAAGCGCTACCCGGGCCACGCGCGCAAGGTGTGCCAGGCCCTGTGGGGCACGGGGCAGATCATGTTCTCCAAGAACATCGTCGTGGTGGACGAGGACGTCGATCCCCAGAGCCTCAACGACGTGCTGTGGCGGGTCACCGGGAGCATCGACCCGGCGCGGGACGTGTTCTTCAGCGAAGGCCCCGTCGATCAGCTCGACCACGCCACCAATCTGGCCTGCTACGGGGGCAAGATGGGCATCGACGCCACGGCCAAGCTCGCCGGCGAGGCGGGTTTCGAGCGGGAGTGGCCCGACCTGGTCACCATGGACCCCGCCGTGGAGGCCCGGGTCACCGCCAAGTGGGGTGGCCTGCTGGCCCGGCTGAAGGGTGAGGCGTGAGCGACTTCCGACAGGACGTCCACGGCCGCGAGGCAGGAGCCTGGACCGTGCGCGACCAGGACACCCATGGCCGCGAGGTGCGGGCCATGTTCGCGCGCATCAGCGGCGTCTACGACTTCATGAACCACCTGCTGAGCCTGAACCGGGACAAGGCCTGGCGCCGCCGCGTGGCCGCCCATCTGGACGCCGACGTCTGGGAGGTGCTCGACCTGTGCGCCGGCACCGGTGATCTGGCCCTCACCGCCCACAAGGCCGGCCGCGGCCGGGCCTGGATCGCAGCGGACTTCTGCCCCGAGATGCTCGCCGGC
>JAUUZX010000445.1 GCA_030592025.1 bacterium
CAGCTGGCCTGGTACCAGACCTACACGGGTGACTGGCGCAACCTCTTCAGCGAGGTCGACGCCATCGAGGCGGTGACCCTGGACGACGTCAAGCGCGTCGCCGCCAGGGTCTTCGCCGAGACGAACCGCACGGTCGCGATCATCGAGACCGAGGAAGACGATTCCTAGACGCCTGTGACGCTGCGCCCCGGGGGGCGGAGCGGAGAAAGGACCGACATGAAGACCTTGAAGCGAACCGGGCGCATCCTGCTGATCGCCTGCCTCGTGCTCACGGTGGCCGCGGGTTCCGCGCTGGCCAAGAAGCCCTGGGAGAAGATCAAGATCCCGGAGCTCAACGAGATCAGGATGCCGGAGTACACGAGGGTCGAGCTGAACAACGGCATGATCCTCTTCCTGGCCGAGGACCATGAACTGCCCCTCGTCCAGTTGAGCGCCTCGGTGGACGTGGGCTCGATCTACGAGCCGGTGGACAAGTTGGGACTGGCCTCCATGACCGGTTCGGTGATGCGCACCGGCGGCACGTCCACCCGCAGCGGTGACGACATCGACGAACTGGTGGAGGCCCGCGGCCTGGCCGTGGAGACCTACATCGGCCAGACCAGCGGCGGCGCGTACCTGTCGGCCATGGCCGAGGACGTGGACCTGGGCCTGGAACTGCTGGCGGACATCCTCATGAACCCGGCCTTCCCCGAGGACAAGATCAAGCTGTCCAAGGAGGAGCAGAAGGCCGTCATCAGTCGCCGCAACGACCAGCCCATGGCCATCGCCCAGCGCGAGGCCATGAAAGCGGTCTACGGCGCGGATCATCCCCTGGCCCGCCACCCCGAGTACGACACCATTGCCGCGGTTACCCAGGCGGACATGCAGGCCTTCCACGCCGCCTGGTTCGCTCCGGACCGCATGTACCTGGTGGTGATCGGCGATTTCGACAGCACCGCCATGGTGGGCAAGATCGAGGCGGCCTTCGCGGGCTGGGCCAAGGCGACCAACGAATTGCCGCCGGACCCGGAGATCCCGGAGCTGCCGCGCACGGTGAACGTGGTGGACAAGGACGACCTGACCCAGACCACCGTCGTGATGGGCCACAAGGGCATCCGGGCCGACAGCCCCTATTACGCGGGAGTCATGGTGGGCAACCGCGTCCTGGGTGGGGGCTTCGCCTCGCGGCTGTTCAACGAGGTGCGCAGCCGCCAGGGCCTGGCCTACTCTGTGGGCTCCAGTCCGGGTACCGGCTTCCGCTTTCCCGGTCTGTTCATAGCCTTCACCATGACCAAGAGCGAGACCAGCGAGAAGGCCACCGAGGCCATCCTCGCGGAGATCGAGAGGATGATCACGGAGGAGGTCACCGAGGATGAGCTGAACCAGGCCAAGGACGGCATCCTCAACTCGGAGGTCTTCAGCTTCGACACCAAGCGCGAGATCCTCGACCGCATGGTCATGTACGAGCGCTACGGCTATGCGCCGGATTTCCTGCAGCAGTACCAGGCCCAGGTCAAGGCCATGACCAGGGCCGATGTCCTGGCGGCCACCCAGGCCGTGTGGAAACCGGATCAGATGACCATCTTTGCCGTTGGCAACTACGCCGACTGGGACGGCGACTTCTCCGGGTTCGGCGCCGTGACCATGGTGGACATCACCATTCCCGAACCGGCCCTGGACGTGCCGGACGCCACGCCGGCCAGCCTGGAACAGGGCAGGCAGGCCATGACGGCCGCCCTGGCGGTTGCCGGCGGGGCCAAGCTCACCGATATGAAGAGCTACTACGAGAAGAGTGTGCTGGAGGCCAACATCCAGGGCATGGACATGGTCTTCACCACGGAGCAGAGCGTGGTTTTCCCCGACCAATCACATACCCTGGTCAAGACGCCGTTCGGCAACCAGACCATGGTGCTGGCCGGGGACACGGGTTGGGCGGAGGGTCCCATGGGCACCCGCGATCTTGAGGGTGAGACCTTGACCGATGCCCAGAACGACATGCAGACCGACCCGATGGCCGTTCTGCGCAACCTGGACAACCTGCAGTGCCAGGCCCTGGAGCCGCGGGAGGTCGAGGGCCACGACTGCCTGCCGGTGTACGTGACGGGTGTTGGCGACAGCTACCAGATCTTCTTCCTGGATGCCGCCAGCCACCAGCTGGTCATGGTCCAGCAACCGGGAGTCTCGCCCATGACCCAGGCGCCGGTGACCCAGAAGGTCATCGTCGACGAGTACGGCGAACTGGACGGCCTGAACCTGCCGGTCAAGATGCGCTTGACCTACGACGACGAGCTCTTCGGAACCATCGCGGTGGAGGCCTTCGAGGTCGACGCGGCCGTGGACCAGGGTCTCTTCGAGCGGTAGCGCTACCGGTTCATGGTATGTAATGACAAGGTAAGGGCGCCCCGGGGGCGCCCTTCCTGCATACCGCCCGCGGTTGACCGGCGACAGCGGCGGTGATACCGTGAAAAAAATAGCTGCTTCACGGTCTACCCGGGCTGTGGATGAAGTGCGCGAGCTTCGACTGACCCGGGGGGTGTCGCCAATGAAGCAGCCATTCGTATATTATCACACTTATTGCGGCCGTATGTCCAGTAATTTTCAATATCGTAATGTTGTGTACCGGAATCGCATATCCATTCTTCGCGGATCGGTAACTGATGTCGCGTCGTCAGTTCCAGGAACGCCCCCGGGACCAGGTCCGAATAGACGGACGCCGGAGCGGTTAGTCGGGACGGTGTCGCTACCATGCAACCTGTCGGGCGAAGGCTCGTAACAGGAGGAGTTGCCCAGGCGGGGGGCCCGGATCGTCCGGTTGGCCCGCCGCCCCGCACGAGGAGGACCCGC
>JAUUZX010000076.1 GCA_030592025.1 bacterium
CCGGCCGCTCCCGCTCGGGTCGATGGGACAGGGCTAGTAGGCAGCAGCCTCTGCTTCCGGGTCGCAGAGGCTGGACCACCGGCCGACATAGAAGCCACCGGGGTAGTCCTCGACGGGGTGGGCCTCGCCGCCGAGCACGCCGTCGACGCGACCGCCGGCCAGGAACCACTCGCCCCGGAAGGTGGCGAGCTCGCGCTCCTCCATGCCGGGCTCCCACGTGCCCTGGATGAGGGCGTGGAAGCGGCCCCGGCGATCGATGGCCTTGCCCACGAACACGCGCACGCCGTCCTCGTCGACGCCGTAGCCGCCGCGCATGAAGCCGTTGATGCGGCCGCTCAGGTCGGTCCAGGCACCCATGAAGCGGCCGAGGCGCACCGCTTCGGTGGTGGTGTCGGGCTCGGCGTCGGCCGGCAGCATGCGGTACACGCCGGAGAGGAAGCCCTTGGGGCAGACGGCGATGTCGTCCAGACCGAAGCCGGTCAACTGGATGCTGTTGCCCGCGTCGTCCACGGGGGTGACCTCGTCCAGGTCGGCCAGGTCGGCCACGTCGTAGACCCCGCTGAACAGCGGCAGGTTGATGTGCAGGCGGTTGGGCTCCAGGGGTTCGTCGCCGGTGGAGACCGCCAGGGGCGGCTCGATGATCTGGATGACGAGGCCGTCCCAGTGGCAGGCGGTGTGGGACACGAAGGCCACGGTCTGGCGGTCCAGGCGCGGCCAGATGATGTGATCGATGGGGCGCTCGAACCGCAGCACCCGCTTGACGACGACCGTGCCGCGATCCGTGTGGATCTCCCCGGTCCAGTCCGTGATGTCGCAGGGAGGCTCGCCGGTCAGGGAATCGCCCAGGCCGCTGAGCATCCCCCAGCGCAGGCGCAGGTAGGTGAAGCGGGGGCGTTCACTGGCGGGCATGTCCATCGGCATGGAGCCCATGCGCTCCCAGGCCAGGACCTCGGGGTCGGCAGCCAGGGGATCGTTGGCCAGTTCATCGTCCTCGAGGGCGAACTCGGCCTTGAGCAGGTCATCACCGAAGGCTTCGTCCTCGTCGCTCGTGGTCAACCCGCCGTAGGGCAGGGACAGGTCCAGCTGGTCGTAGTCGTCGCTGGCCGTGGTGCCGGTGGCCGCCGGGTTCGCGCCCTCGTCGCTGCAGCCGGTCAGCAGCGCCAGGACGCCCAACAGCATCAACGGCATGATCAGGTGACGGCGGAAATTCATGTTGCTCTCCTCCACGTGTACAGACCCCTTGGTGGCGATCCCCTCATGATGGGGCCCACCGTCCTGCAGACGTGGTGCCAAGGAGACCGGCACTATTCAAGATATTACGAGACATGGAGTTGTGTTGTCGGCAGGGTGCAGCGCTGACCGCGGGAGTGTACCTGCAGGAGCAGGAGCGGCCCCGAGCGTTCAGGGAGGATCAGTCCATCCCGTTCTTCACCTTGAGCTTGAGAGCCATGAGTTCGTCGTGACGCACACCGAGCATGCGGCCGCAGCGGTGCATGAGGGCGTCCTCGTGGGCCTCGAGCAGACCGTCGCTGTAGACGACCCGCCACAGCAGCTCGAGGACCGCCAGCTTGCGGGCCCCGTTGAAGGTCTCGTTGATCAGGCGCGTGAACCCGTAGGTGTCGCTCGCGGCCTTGCGCTCGGCCTCCGCAATGGCCAGGAGTTCCTTCGCCTCGGTGGCGTCCAATGAGAACCGTTCACCCACGAGCTTGGCGATGGTGGCCCGTTCGTCCTCGCTGAAGTCGTCATCGGCGTGGGCGGCCTCGAGCAGGAGGGCGCAGGTGGCCACGCGTAGACGTTGGGCGTCGCGGGTCTCGACATCCTGCCCCTTGTCGTCGGGGCTCACGCGTTCCTCGAAGAACTTCTGGAGACGGCTCAGCACGGCGGTTCCTTCCCGGTTGTGACGGCATGGCGGGCCCAGGTGGCGCCCGGCAGGGTGAGGACCTCGTAGGCGATGGTGCCCAACTGGTCGGCCAGCATCTCGACGGTGACGACCTCGTCGCCCTGGCGGCCCAGCAGGACCGCGTCGTCGCCGGCGACGGCTTCGGGGATCTGGCTGACGTCGACCATGCACAGGTTCATGCACACACGCCCGACGAGGGGAGCGCGGCGCCCGCGGATGAGCACGTGGCCTCTTCCGGACAGCGCGCGGGGCCAGCCGTCCGCGTACCCCACCGGGAGCACGGCGACCCGGCTGTCGCTCATGGCCTTCCACGTGCGGCCGTAGCCGACGGTCTCGCCGGCGGGCACGTCGCGGATCTGGGCCACCCGCACCCGCCAGGTGAGGGCGGGGATCAGCGCCGCCTCGGGACGTCCCTCGTGGCGCACGGCAACCCTGGTTTCCCGTGAGGGCCAGATGCCGTAGGCGGACACGCCGACCCGGGCCACGTCGGCGTGGGTGCGGTCCCACAGCAGGACCGCCGCGCTGCAACTCATGTGGCGAGGGAGGTCGGCGTGGCCGGCGGCGGCCAGGCGTTCGTGCCAGCGGTCGAAGCGTTCCATCTGCTCGTTGGCGAAGGCGTGTTCGGTGGTGTCCTCGATGTCGGCGAAGTGGCTGGACAGGCCGACGATCTCCATCCCCGGCGCCGCCAGGAGTTCCAGCACCCGGTCCAGTTCGTCCTCGACGATGCCCTGGCGGTTCACCCCGGTCTCGACCTTGAGGTGGGCGCGGATCGGCGCACCGCAGGCGGCCACGGCCTCGGCGGCGGTCACCGAGGCGACGGTCAGTTCGACGTCCAGGGCCGCAGCCTCGCGAGCCTCCCCGACGGTGGCCGGACCGAGGACGATGATCGGGGCGACCACGGCGGCGTCCCGCAGATCCCGGGCCTCGGCCAGGCTGTGCACGCCGAGCAGATCGGCACCGCCCTCGAGGAAAGCCTCGGCGGCAAGAGAAGCGCCGTGGCCATAGGCATCAGCCTTGACCACGGCGAGCAACCGGGTTGCGGGGGCTATGAGACCGCGAAACACGCCCATGTTCTGCATCAGGGCATCGCGGTCGACGTCGATGTTCAGCCAGGGAGCCCCCCGGCCGATTTCATCAGGCCGAGGCCCGGCGTTCCTTGTTGCGGGCTTCGCAGGCATTCTTGTCCTTGCACGCACCGTAGAGTTCCAACCGGTGACGATAGATCTGGAAGTCGTTCTCCTCGGCCAGCTTCTCCTGCAGGGCCTCCAGCCGGGGGTTGAAGAACTCGAAGATCTCGCCGCACTCCAGGCAGATCATGTGATCGTGGTGCTCGACGTCGGAATGGCCTTCGTAGCGGGCCAGGCCGTCGCCGAAACGCCGCTCCTCCACCAGCTCGCTCTCCACCAGCAGGTGGAGGGTCCGGTAGACCGTGGCGTAACCGATCCTCGAGTTGACCTTCTTGACCTCGTTGAGCAGCTCCTCCACCGACACATGACCACGCATGCGGAAGAAGGTGGACACGATCGCGTTGCGCTGGCGGGTCGTTTTCAGGCCCCTGCGCTGGATGAACTCCGCGAAGGCAACTTCCTTTTCCTTCACGTAGGACTCGTCGACTTCCTTTTTCAGGCGAACAGGCGTCATGGTCAACCTCTCGGGACAAGAGCGGGACAAAAGGTGGTTTTCGAAAATGAAAACGTTTTTCGTAAAACCACGTTAAGTCCGAGGGGGCAACCTGTCAAGTCCCAGCTACCGGACAGGACTTCAGTCGAAGACCAGTCGGACGGCCTGACGGTCATCCCCGGTCAAATAGCGCAAATCCTGCCCGTCATGCCAAAGCAGGACATTGTCGCCCCGAAAAAGAAAATCCTCGACGGCGACGGTCCCCGTCCGGCCCATGCGGCTGCCGGCGAGGCGGTACAACCGGCCCGTCCCCACGTCGGTCATCCACATGTGACGGCCGTCCCAAGCCATGCCCCAGGGTGAAAACGCGGGCGCAGCGACGGTGCGGGTGAACTCCCCCACCTCGGGGTCGAAGCGCTCGATGCGCCCGGAGTCCCGGTCGGTGAGCCACAGGTAGCGGCCGTCGTAGGCCAGGCTCGAGGGCCGGTGGCCCGGTGCCGTGAAGGCCTCCTCCACCACGAGGGTGTCGGGTTGGATCTTGTAGAGAATGGATGACCCGTCAGCGGCGTCACCGCACGACCAGAGGTACTCGCCGTCCCAGGCCAGGGTCCGGTCCAGCACGCCGGAAAAATCCATCTCCATGAGGATCTCGCCGGCGCCGTTTCGCAGCACGAGCATGACTTCCTGCGCGCCGGAAAGGGACATTTCGTCGAGGGTAACGTCGAGGGTGGCCAGGGTGTCCTCCCCCGCCCAGGTCAGGCCGGTGAGCCGGCCCTCGCCGGGGATCCGCAGCGTGTCGCCGTGCACGCAGGTCAGCTCGCTCGCGACCCCGGCACCCGCCGCCAGCAGCCATACGGTCACGAGGGGGACGACGGCGAACCACCGGCGTCGCATGCTGTCTGCGATCATGTCGTTTCCTCCTGCACGGACGTCCCGTCCGCGCGCCGCCGGACGCCCAGCGCCGCGGCCTCGGCCAGCAGCGCGTGCAGGCCGTCCAGATCGATGGGTTTGACCGCCGTAGCATCCACGTGGCGGGGGTCGAGCCGCGCCAGTTCGCCTTCCCGGTCCACGCCGGTCATGACCACGATGGGCAACGCGGGGTCCCGCTCCCGAAGCCAGCTCGCCAGGGCGGCGCCGGACGTGTCCGGCAGGTTGTTGTCCAGCAGGGCCACATCGTAGGTCCCCGCCGTGAATTCGCTACGGACGGACCCGCCGTCCCCCACGGTCCGCACCCGGCAGTCCGTCTGGGCCAGCACGTCGACCAGCATCTCCCGCACGGCCGGCTCGTCGTCGACAACCAGTACCGTCAGCCCACGCACGGGCACCGCACGGGCCGCCGTCGGCACCGCCTTCGCCTCGGGCAGGTCCAGCACGAAGCAGGCCCCCTCCCCGGCCGCCGCGTCCAGCGTGATGGCCGCGCCGTGCTCCTGGAGCAACTGCCGGCAGGATGCCAGACCGACACCCCGGCTCGCCTCGTCACTCGTGGTGCCACCGCGATCGAACACGCGATCGACCATGTCCGGAGCCACCCCCGGCCCGGTGTCCTGGACCCGCATGATGACGCGCGCGCCGCTCTCTTCGCCCCTGACGGTGACCCGCCCGCCGTCGGGCATGACGGCCAGGGCGTTCAAGAGCAGATTGTTCAGGACCTCGCGCACGGTGACCGCCGGCAGGGCGGCGAGCAGGTCGTCGGGCACGCGGTTGTCCAGGGACCAGACGCCCGGGACGTCGCTATCCCGCGGCCCCAGCCAGGGTACACTGCCCGGAGGACGGATCACGCCGGCCGCTGCGGTCACGCATTGGCGCAGGTCGGCGGCGCCGACGCCACCCGGCCCCTCGCCACCGAGGCGTGCGAGCATGGCCGACGCGTCCCGGGCCGCGGTCTCGATGCTCTCGAGATCCGCCGCCCACGTCTCCGGGGAACCGTACCGACGCAGGTACCCGGCGCGGCCGATGATCACCATGAGCATCTGGTTCACATCGTGCATCACGCCGGCGGTGCGCAGGTCCGTGCCGCCCTGCGCGCCATCCCGATCGTCGCGGGGAGGGTTGTCGGCTGAATCCTGGGTCATGGGTCTCCGTGCCGTGGGTGGTGATTCCTGACAGCATGATACACCCCGACGGGGGCAAGGGCGAGGGGTCAGTCGATGAGCACGGAAACCGCCAGGGGAAGACGGAGGGTGAGCGGCGGGTTGGGCCCGTCCCCGACCGTGAGTTCGGCGCCCAGGGCGGCCAAGGCCGAGGACGGGACCAGGAAATCCACCAGGTCGCGGATCTCGTTGCCCCGGCAATCCCGATGAGGGCTCTCAAGCCCCATGCGCGCCACCCGCGGGCCGGTCGCCTCGCCGCACCCCTTCCCCAGGGTGATGACGCAGCTTTCGCCTTCGGCCGTCAGTTGCACCGAATCTTCGGCGCCGGGGCGCGCATACTCCAGCGCACGCACGAGTTGGACCACGACGGCGCCCGCCAGGAGGGGGTCGGTCTCCAGTACGGCTCCGGTGTCCGCCACCGCCACTTCAAAGTGCTCGGACAGGTGACCTCCCAATTCGGCGACGGTCACCGCCCGGCGCGCGCACACGGGCGGCGCGTCGGCCAGTTCGAGCATCTGGTGGTTCCACTCGACCGTGCGCTCCAGCCGGTAGGTGTTGCGCAACGCGATCTCGAGCATCCGGGTAAGGCCCGGGTCGCCGGGGGTGCCATCACCGGGATCGTCGACCACGGCCTCGAGAGCCGTCTTGATGGCGGTCAGGGGGCTGCGCAACTCGTGGCCCAGGAACTCGCGGAATCGGTGCATGGTGGGCGTCGATTCGGGCGGATCACGGAGCTCGACCGCGCGGGTCAGGCACGCGTGCAACGCCTCGCTGAATTCGTCGCCCCGGGCCGCATCCCAGGACAGGTGACGCCAGACCGGGGCGCCGGGGAACATCGCCCCCACCGCGAGTACAGGCGCCTCGTGACCGGAAACCCCGGCAACCGCCCCGTGCTCGCCGGTGCCGGACGCAGGTGCCCAGATGACCACGTCGCACACGTCCAGGTCCGTCGCGACCGGCGTGCCCGCGGGCGACATGGTCGCCGTTAGCCCCTCCGCCAGGAGGCGCGGACGGAGCTCGGCGATGCGTTCGGGGTCACCGGTGAGGATGGCGTGGGGCATGGTCGTCCTTTCGAGCCTTCGTTCCTGGTCGAACAGGCCCGAACCGCAAGGAGCATGCCCTGGGACAACCACTTCCCAGGGCACGTTTTACGGGTGGGAACACCCTCCGTCACGGGTCATCGGCGGGCGCGGCGAGGAACGGGAAGGAACGTCGGGGAAGGGGCCGGTCGGAA
>JAUUZX010000499.1 GCA_030592025.1 bacterium
CCGGCACCCTCGAATTGAAGATCTACGGTGGCGCAGTCAACGTTTCGGCGGTGGGGCAGGCGCGTCGTCAGGGCCTGCTGCAGTCGGCCCGCAGTCGCCAGCAACGGGACGACACCGTCGTCACCTTCCAGGTGGACGACCTCGTCAGCCGCTACCGCACCTACGCCGCCGACGGGGGACGTGAGATCGTCCTCGTGCTCGAAGAAGAACAGATCGCGAGCATGCCCGCGCCCATTCCCCGCGGCCAGGCCCGGGTGAACATCGACGACACCCTGCGGGACGTGACCCACGAAGCCGTCATGCGGACCGTGGTCATCGACCCCGGCCACGGTGGCCATGATGTGGGCGCCGTCGGTCGCCGGGGCATCCTCGAGAAGGACGTCAACCTGGCCGTGGCCCGGGAACTGCGCCGCTACCTGCGTCGGGAGAGCGACCTGGAGGTGGTCCTCACCCGCGACCGGGACGAGCATCTCGAACTGGCGGACCGGGCCGAGATCGCCAACGGCAACGGCGGCGACCTCTTCATCTCCCTCCACTGCAACAGCTGGTTCAACCAGGGCGCCAAGGGGCTGGAGACCTACTTCCTGTCGCCGGCCCGTTCGGACTGGGCCAAGAGCGTCGAGTCGGCGGAGAACGCAGCCGGGGGCGAGCCCGAGGACGTGGAGTTCATCGTCTGGGAGCTGGTGCAGAACCGGTTCATCGCCAGCAGCAGCCGCTTGGCCGAGATGGTGCAGACCGAGGTCTGCGCCGATCTGCAGCTGGCCGACCGGGGCGTGCGGCAGGCCGGATTCCGGGTGCTGGTGGGGGCGTACATGCCGGCGATCCTCGTGGAGCTGGGCTACCTGAGCCACCCCCAGGAGGAGCGGCGCCTGGGCGAGCGCGACTACCAGCGACGTCTGGCCGCGGCCATCGGCGAGGCCCTGCTCACCTACCGTGCATCCCTGGCGACGCCGGTGGCGGCGGACGCGGAGCCCGCCGGCGAGAGCGGTCGGCCGTGACAGCGCCGCGGCAGCCCCGGTCATCGGGCGAGGGTGGCGGTGCGCCCCGGCGGCGACCGACCACCCGTCGGCGTCGGTCCCGTCGGCGCCTGAACCCCGGCCTCATCGGCTTGGTCCTGCTGCTGGCCCTCGTGGCCGGGGGCTGGTGGTATTGGCAGGGGGACAGCGTCGGCCCCGCCACGCCGGGTTTCGAACTGGACGCGGTCCCCGAGGGGGACACCAGCGAACCTGCGGGCGACCGCGCGGTGACCCTGGTCTTCCCCGAGTGGGACGCCAGCGGCTACGTCACCGAGCAGCGTCAGATCCCCAGCCGCGACCGGGCGGGGGAGGACCTCATGGGCCTTCTGGGTCTGCTCTGCGCCGGCCCCCGGGTGAGCGGCGCGGTGAGCGCATTGCCCGGCGGCACGCGGCCCCTGGCGGCGTTCTATGATCCCCAGGACGGGGCGGTGGTGCTCGACTTCAGCCAGGAACTGGTGACGGGCCACCCCGGAGGCAGCACCGCCGAGGCGGCGACCCTCACGTCCATCCTGCGCACGGTGGCCCTCAACTTCCCGGGCACGCGCTCCTGCGTGATCCTCGTGGAGGGTGGCCCGGTGGAGACCCTCGCGGGGCACATCGCCCTGATCGAGCCCTTCGATCCGCGGAGGTGGTTGTAGGTGACGGACGACCTGCGCCGCCGGCCCATCGGGGTCTTCGATTCGGGGTTGGGCGGCCTCACGGTGCTGCGCGCCCTCCATGAGCGCCTGCCCTGTGAGGATTTCGTCTACTTCGGCGACACGGCCCGGGTGCCCTACGGCACCCAGGGCGAGCTGACGGTGCGGGCCTTCGCGCGCCAGGACGCCGGTCTCCTCGTGGAGCAGGGCGTCAAGCTGGTGGTCGTGGCCTGCAACACCGCCAGCGCCTTCGCCCTGGATTATCTGGCCGAGACCCTGCCCGTGCCCGTGTTGGGGGTCATCGAGCCGGGGGTGGCGACGGCCCTGGCCTGCACCCGGGGTGGACCGGTGGGCGTCATCGGCACGTCGGGCACGATCCGCTCGGGACGTTATCAGGAAGGTCTGGGCCGGAGCCTGGACCCGGAATTGATCCATGCCCAGGAATGCCCCCTCTTCGTGCCGCTGGTGGAGGAGGGGCTCATGGGCCACGCCATGACCGACCTGGCCATGGCCGAGTACCTGGAGCCGATGCAGGCCGCGGGGGTGGATACCCTCATTTTGGGCTGCACCCACTACCCGCTGCTCAAGGACGACCTGGCCCGGTCCATGGGGCCGGACGTGGCCCTGGTGGATTCGGCGGAGGCCCTGGCCGATGCGGCGTCGGCGCTGCTGGCGAGTCGGGGACTACGGCGTCGGGACAGCGATGAGACCGCCGTTGAGCGGCGGGGGAACATGACTTTCTTGCTGAGTGACATCCCCTGGAAGTTCGCCGAGATCGGCGCGCGCTTCCTGGGTCGGCCCATCGACGACGTGCGTGTGGTGGGTCTGGACGAACTGGAGGCGGTGGGCCGTCGGTTGGGCGAGGACGCCTGACCA
>JAUUZX010000352.1 GCA_030592025.1 bacterium
GGCGCAGGCGACCCCAACACACCACCAGCGGCGTCGTGCTGCGGGGCGGCGGGTCGGCCAGGGCGAAGCGCTCGTGATCGAGACCGCAGTACACGGTGCGGATGCGGTTGCCGTCCAGGCCGCGCGCGACGAGGTCCTCCCTGGTGGAGGGGCTGATGACCTCGAAATCCACGTCCCGGTAGACGGTCGGGATGAGGCGCTCGGCCAGGTACACGTAGGAAGCGAGCACCGGGTTGGCCTCGCGGAACACCGTCGTGCCGAACAGATGGGGCACGACCGCCAGCAGGGGTACGTCCCCCTTGGAGAGGGGCGTGTAGAAGGGGATCTTGTTGATGTCCTCGAGGAGCAGGTCGTAGCGGTGCTCGCGCAGCAGGCCTTTCACCACCCCCGGCAGGACGAAGTTGGCCACGGCCCAGTGGCCCTTGCGGTGGACGTGGATGCCGTCGATCACCTCGTTGGCCGACGCGCCGTCGTAGGCCGCGCACACCAGATCGACATGCCAACCCGCCGCCGCCGCACCCTTGAGGATCTCGTGGAGGTGCAGTTCGGCGCCACCGCCGAGCGGGTCGTTGATGTCCCGCCAATTGACCGCCAACAACCTCAGGACAGGGCCTCCGGTTTGCGGACCACCACACCGATGGTGGGCATGGTGTAGAGGGCGGCGCGCTTGGTGCCGAACCAGCCCCGCCAGCTTTCGCCGAGGCGGTCCAGCGGCGGCACGGGCTCCGGATGCATGGGCAGCTTCCAGCCCAGCCGCGTCAGCAGGAGCTTGCGCAGGGCACGGTACCACAGGCCGGGCACCATCCAGTCGCCGTAGCAACGCACGACGGTCAGGCCCTCGGCCCGGGTCAGGTCCTCGAGCTGCCCGATGGTGAACTGGGTCTCCCACCCGGCGAACCAGCGGTCCAGCGCGATGAGCACCTTCTTGCCCAGGGTGTAGTAGTGGAAGGTCTGGGGCACGTCCACGATGAGGTGACCGCCGGGCTTGAGGATGCGCGCGTTGTCCCGCAGCAGGGGGGTCGTGTCGCGGAAGTGCTCGAGGAGCCCCTGGTGGAAGATCACGTCGAAGGTGCCGTCGGGAAAGGGCGAGCCGAGGGCGTCGCCGCACACAGGCTGCACGGTCACGTCCGCACCGTCGGCGGCCTTCATGGTCAGATGGAGCGAGCCCGCCACGTAGTCCAGGGTGAGGACCTCGGCACCCGCCCGGGCCAGGGCCACCGCGTCGCGGCCCGAACCGGCCCCCACCTCGAGGACACGCTTGCCCGCCGGGTCACCCAGGTTCATGACCTCCCGTACCATGCGGCCATCGGTCCCGTACACCTCGTCGAGGTCGAGGTCGTCGGCCTGCTCCCAGAAACGCTGCCAGTGTTCGGGGGTCGATGCCCTCATGGGTCGCCTCCGCCGCCATGGAGTTCGGGATAGGTCTGGGCCGCGCCCCGGTCGAGCACGCCGTTGATGAAGCCGACGGCGCCCTCGTCGCAGTAGCGACGGGTCAACTCGAGGGCCTCGTTGATGACGACACGCCAGGGAACGTCCGGACTGTACCGGAGTTCCGCGAGCCCCATGGTGAGGATGACGCGTTCGAGCATGCCCAGCCGGTCCGGGTTCCAGCCGATGGAGACGAGGCCGCGCAGCCACGTGTCCAGGTCGGTGCGGTGGGCCTCGATGCGCGCCATGAGTTCGCGGGCGAAGACGGAGGTTTCGTCGGCGGAATCCCGCCGCACCAGCTGGTCGGCCAAGGCGTCGGACGGGGTCGACCCGCTGATCAGAGAGGCGTACAGGGACTGCAGGACGATCTCCCGGCCCTTTCTGCGTTTGCCCACGGTCTATGCTCCTGTCAAAGATCAGGTTCCCGCGCCGGACAAAACCGCCGGGCACGAAACAACACGGGGAAGGCGCCGCCTTCCCCAAGGGGGAATTTTAGGCGATTCGGGGCCGGAAATCAACCTCGGGCGAGGGTCGCTGCCCTCTCTAGCCGATCCCGTACCGCTCCTGCAGCACGTCCAGATGGTGCCGCTCGTGCCCGGCGATGATCCAGGGCACGGCCCGCACGCTCAGGGCCTTGCCGTCGGCGGTGCCCTTCCGGTCGACCGCCGCCGCATCCAGGCTGCGGAACAGGTAGACATGATCCGTTCGGCACACGTGCTGCTCCCGCCACAACGCGGCCAGGGGCCGGTCGTGGGCTCCGCCGCACGTCGCCCACATGTCCTGGTCCATGCCCGGCTGGTCCTGGGGCCCACCGCGGCCGATCCACAGGGCGCGGAAGGCGAAGGTCCGCTCGGTGTCGATGAGGTGCCCCACCATCTCCTTGAGGGACCACTTGTCCGGGGCGTAGCGCTCCTCGGCCCGGGCGTCGTCCAGGCCCCGCAGGAGGGAAAGCCACACCAGGCCCTGGCTCTTGAGGTGCGCCATGATGTCGGTGACGTCCCCGGGGACCCTGTCCAGATAGGTCTGGAAGTAGGGGGCGTACTCGTCCGCCCCCGGGCGCGAAAATGCGACCATGCCGTCCTCCCCTAACCCTCGTCGATGACCGCGCAGAGATCGATCATCTCCAGGGCGGTCAGCGCCGCGTCGAAGCCCTTGTTGCCGGCCTTGGTGCCGGAACGCTCGATGGCCTGGTCCAGGGTCTCGGCCGTGACGATCCCGAACACCACGGGGATGTTGGAATCCAGGGAGACCTGGGCGATGCCCTTGGTCACCTCGCTCGAGACGTAATGGAAGTGGGGCGTGTCCCCCTGGATGATGCAACCCACGCAGATGACCGCGGCGTAACGGCCGGTGGTCACGAGGCGCTTGGCGGCGAAGGGGATCTCGAAGCCCCCGGGCACCCAGGTCTGGTCGATTTGATCCTCGCCCACGCCGTGGCGGGACAGGCAGTCCATGGCGCCGTCCATGAGTTCGCGCGTGAAGAAATCGTTGAAGCGGCTAGCGACCACGGCGATCTTCTTGCCCCGTGCGTCGAACTTGCCCTCGAATTTGCGGCCCATCGTCCGTCTCCTTCCTACAGGTGATCCAGGATGTGGCCCATGCGGGCCTTCTTCGTCTGCAGATACCTGGCGTTCTTGACGTTCGGCTCGATCTCGACCGGCACCCGGTCGACGATCTCCAGCTTGTAGCTCTCCAGCCCCACGATCTTGCGGGGATTGTTGGTTATCAGGCGCATGCGCTTGACGCCCAGGTCCCGGAGGATCTGCGCGCCGATGCCGTACTCCCTGAGGTCCGGGGGGAAGCCCAGTTTCTCGTTGGCCTCCACCGTGTCCGCACCTTCGTCCTGCAGCACGTAGGCCTTCATCTTGTTGATGAGGCCGATGCCGCGGCCCTCCTGGCGCATGTAGAGGAAGACACCCTTGCCCTCCTTCTCGATCATCCCCAGCGCCGCCTCCATCTGCTGGCCGCAGTCGCAGCGCATGCTGTGGAAGA
>JAUUZX010000512.1 GCA_030592025.1 bacterium
ATCGGTGACAAAATGACGGCCGCCGGACCCGATGTGGTCCGGCGGCCGTGTTGATCGAAACCGGCAGGTCCCGGTCTATTTGAGCAACATCATCTTCTGCGTCTCGACGATGTCGCCCGACGTGATCTGGTAGAAGTAGATGCCGCTCGCGCGATCACGGGCGTCCCACGTCACAGCCTGGAGACCGGCACCCACGACCCTGTCGAGCAGCGTGGCGACCACGCGCCCGCGGGCATCGAAGACCCTGATCGTGGCATGACGGGAGGTGGGCACCTCGAACTCGATCACCGTGATGGGGTTGAACGGGTTCGGGTGGTTCCGCAGGGCCATGATGGCCGTGTCCGAGCGGCTGTCCCGGTAGACGTCACCGCTCTCGCAGCTGCGGGTCGTCACGTTGGCGCCGGCGTCGTAGCTGAACGAGGCGTGGGTGATGTTCGTCACCTCGAAGCACCATTCGCCCGAGGGGTTCTTGAGCTTGGGCGTGCTGAAGCTCACTGAGCCATCGGAGCCCGTGACGCCGCTGAGCGTGCCGCTGTTGGGGCCGTCGTAGCTGACGGTCACCGTCGCGCTGGCGACGGCCGCGCCGCCGTCATCGACCACCGTCACGGTGCAGAGGCCGGTGTTGTTGGGGCCAGCTACCTTGCGCCCCACGCTGATGGTCGCGACGTGCATGGTGCTGCCGCCACCCGGGTCGGTCACGTTGATGTAGTTGGTCCGGGTCAGCGTGTCGGAGCCGTCGGCGTTGGCCACGGTCAGGCTGACGTCGTAGGCGCCGGCCACCGTGTAGGTGTAGCTGGGGTTCTGGCTCGTCGACGAGCCGCCGTCGCCGAAGGTCCAGCTCCAGCTCGTGGGCGTGCCGGTGGACTGATCGGTGAACGCCACCGTTAGGGGGAAGGCGCCGCTGGTGGGGGAACCCGAGAAGCCGGCGGTCGGGCCGGTGGGAGTGCTGCCGCCGTACATGGTCGGACGGTACAGGGCCATCTGCTGGTTCATGCGCGTGGACTGGTCCGCCGTGAACTCGTACATGCAGGCGTCCGGCGTGTAGTCCATGAAGTTGTGGATCGGATCCAGGCCCGGATCGGAAGGACAGCTGTCAAGACCGATGGTGCAGTAGTAGTCGGGCCCAGCTTCCTGCGGCGTGTCGTCGCAGTAGTCGTTGGGAACCGTGCAGCCGCCCTGGAAGGTGTGGTACAGGCCCAGGAAGTGCCCGGCCTCGTGGGTGGCCGTGTCGCCCTCGTCGTAGGGCACCGCGGCGCCGCCGGGGACCGAGGAGAACAGGCACACGACGCCGTGGAGGTAGCTGTCCTCGGGGTACATGTCCGGGAAGGTCGCGTAGCCCAGGAGCCCGCCGCCGATGTCGCAGAAGTACAGGTTGAAGGTGGTGGCCGGGTCGATGGCCAGGGCTTCCTTCATCAGGGTCATCTGGCGACTGCCGTAGCGGTGCGTGGACCACCTGGTGTTGTAGGTGCGGTCCGTGCTGGCCAGCGTGAAGTCGAAGCCGGTGCCGGCGTAGGCGTCGTTCAGGACCTGCATCTGGGCGGCAATGGCCGAGTCGCTCACATCGCCGTAGCCGTCGTCATGGGCGACGATGTGGACCGCGATCGGGACCGTGACGACGGCCTTATCGGCGACCTGTCCGCCGGCGCGCAGCCATTCGTTGACCTCGAACTGGATCTGCTCCAAGCGATCCTTGCTGGGGGTCGGGGTGGCGCAGCGAACGCCCTCGACATAGGAGCCGGAGGCGTTCTTGTAGTGGGCGTCGCCGGCTTGGGCGACCGTAGATCCAGTGACGAGAATAGCGATGGCGAACAGGACGAACAGGATTCCTTTGATTCTCTCCACGGCGAGCTCCTTTGTCGGGACTGGGGAACAGGATTCCTCGAATCGGCGCGACCGACCGGCAGGAGCTGGGCAGACCTCGGCATTTGCATGCAACCCGGCGCTAACCCCTCCCCACCACACGGATGCAGTGGGATATTAGCACATGTGAAATGGTGCTATCAAGTGGTCTCCTGGGAGATGTAGGGTGAACGGAACTTGCCCGGGTCATGACAACGACTCAAGTTTGTCCCAGCCGGTTCGCGCCCCACTCCTACGTCCCAGGCAGGCCATGATCAACCTGACCAACATCTCCAAGCGCCACGGTCGGCAGATCCTCTTCGTGGAGACGTCCTTCCAGCTCAACCCCGGCGAGAAGGTGGGCCTGGTCGGTCCCAACGGATCCGGCAAGACCACCGTCTTTCGCCTGATCGTGGGGGAGGAGGAGCCCGACGAGGGCACGGTCTCGGTCCCCCGCCACACCACCATCGGCTACTTCCGCCAGGACATCGGCGAGATGGCCGGGCGTTCGGTCCTGGACGAGACAATCGCCGGCAGTGGAGAACTGGGCGAACTGCACCACGAACTGAAGGACCTCGAACTCGCCATGGCCGACCCCGAGCGGGCGGACGAGATGGAGACGATCCTCCACCGCTTCGGCGAGGTGCTGGATGCCTACCAGGGTC